>SLQK01000034.1 GCA_007131525.1 Nitriliruptoraceae bacterium
ACCGGCACCAGCGGCGAGCTCCGCCGCCCCCGCGGCCAACGATGCCGTGCCCGCCGCCAGCTCGCTGGCGCCCTCGGCCAGCGTCCCGGTCCCCGAGGCGAGCTCCGCCGCCCCCGAGGCCAACCCCGTGGCGCCGTCGGCGAGGTCGCTCGCGCCGTCGGCGGCCAGGGAACCGAGGGCGCCGAGCACCGCCGCCGCATCCCGGTCCAGCACGCCGTCAGGCAGCACGTGCGACCCGAGTCCGTCCAGGGGGGTGACGTCCACGCTGATCGTCGGCGTGCCGCGCCCGGGGCTGGCGACCACGGTCAGCACCAGCTCGTCGGCGAGCAGGGGCGGGAACAGCACACCGGTCCGGCGCACCGCCACCTCGCCGTCCTCGATCGCGGTCCCGACCCCGTCACCCTCGGGCGCCGTCACGGACCACCCCGCCGGGTAGCGCACCTCGAGGTGCACCAGCTGCGGCAGACCGATGCGGCGCTGGACGGTCCGCGTCCCGAGCGGCCCGTCGACCACGACCTCGCGGGTCCGGGCCGTGACGTCGCGCACGCTGACCCGGGTGGTGACCGGGCCCGCGACACGGGTGAGCTCGGCTGCCTCGAGCGAGCGGCCGCTCACGGCCTCGTGGACGACCCCGACCCCGACGCTCAGTGGTCGGACCTCGTCGAGGATGCAGGCGGCGCCGTCGACATCGACGACCCGCTGCTCCACCTGCTCGACCTCGCCGTTGTCCGCCAGGGCCCCCACGGTGAGCACGGCGGTGTCGGCTCCGATCGGCGGGCAGGCCAGGCCGCCCGGCACCAGCGGCGGCGGCGCACCGAGCAGCAGCGCCGTCACCGCCGACATCACCGCCAGACGACCGCCGCGTCGCACCCGGGCGACGGTGCCCTGACGCCGGCGACGGCGGCGGGCAGCGGGCAGCTCGGCACGACGCGGCCGATCGCGACGCGTGGGAGCTGGGGGCACGGGCACGGCCGATCCGGGAGGTGCGGGGAGCACGACCGGTGGCGCCGCACGGACGGACAGCCACCGGGAGGCGGGATCATCTCGGATACAGGAGTGTATCCGGATGCACCGTCGTCTTCAGGGCCGTGTGCAGGACCGCGGGATCAGGTCCTCCGGGTCACCGGCGGGTGTGGGCCGGCTCGGTGGTGGTGAGCTCCGTGATGCGGTTCTGGTCATCGACCATGACCACGGTCGGTTCGAAGGCACGGGCCTCGGCGTCCTCGAACTCGGCGTAGCTGACCACGATGACCAGGTCACCGGGTTGGACCAGGCGGGCCGCCGCCCCGTTCAGGCACATGTCGCCGCTGCCGGGTGCACCGGGGATCACGTAGGTCTCGAGCCGGGCACCGTTGTCGATGTCGACGACCTGGACCTTCTCGTTGGGCAGCAGATCGGCGGCGACCATCAGGTCCTGGTCGATCGTGATGGACCCGACGTAGTGGAGGTCGGCGCCGGTGACCCGGGCACGGTGGATCTTCGACTTCATGAGCGTGCGTCGCACGTCGTCGCTCCTCGACCGGGGGACCGTCGTCGCCAGCACCGGCTGGTCGCCGCGACCCCGAGGCGGTGGTTCCCGCGCGGCTCCGGCGCGGGGGCGACACGGTACCGGTCGGGGGGTCCGGAGCCCAAGATCGACCGGTCGCCGGCCGGCGTGCTCCGCCCGGTCGGTCGCGGTCGCTGTCCCCGTCGTCCGCCGCCGCTAGGTCCCGAGGGCCTGGGCCACCGCCGGGTGCACGATCCGCCCATCCGCCACGTTCAGCGACCCCGCGAGCGCCGGGTGCTCGGCTGCGGTGCCCGCGCGACCGCTCGCGACGTCCTCGACCAGGATCGCCAGCTTGCCGATGACCGCCGCGGACAGCGCTGCGGAGGCCGTGCGGGGGAACTGGCCAGGCACGTTGGTCACGCAGTAGTGCACGACCCCGTGCTCCACGTAGGTGGGGTCGGACAGCGTGGTGGGGCGTGCCGTGGCGATGCAGCCGCCCTGGTCGATCGCGAGATCGACGATCACCGATCCGGGGCGCATGGACGCGACCATCGGCTCGGTCACCACCGTGGGCGCGAGCGCGCCGGGCACCAGGGCCGCCCCGATCACGAGGTCCGCCTCCCGGACGTGGCCGGCGACCAGGGCCGGCTCGCTGGCCTGGGAGGCGTCCAGCGTGCCGTCGAGACGGAAGCGGTACAGCCGCTCGAGATCGATGTCGATGCCGGTCACGTGCGCCCCGAGGCCGCGCGCGCCACGGGCTGCGATCGACCCGGCGACCCCCAGCCCGATCACGACGACCTTGGCGGGGGGGACCCCGGCCGCCCCGCCCATGAGGGTCCCGTTCCCTCCGAGGGAAGCCGACAGGTAGGCGGCACCGACGATCACCGAGGCCCGTCCAGCGACCTCGGACATCGGTGCCAGCAGCGGGAGCCCATGCACGTCGGTCAGGGTCTCGAAGGCGTAGGCCGCCACCCCGCTGGACTGCAGCGCCTCGGTCAGGGTCGGTTCGGCCGCCAGGTGCAGGTAGCAGAAGAGGGTGAGATCCTCCCGCAGGTGCGCGAACTCACCGGGCTGGGGTTCCTTGACCTTGACGACGACGTCGCTGGCCCAGACCTCCGCAGCCGCCGCACCGAGGGTGGCCCCGGCCTCGAGGTAGTCGTCGTCGGAGAACCCGGCACCCTGCCCGGCGCCGCGCTGCACGACCACGGTGTGGCCACGTTCGATCAGCAGGTGCACGGCCGACGGGGTCAGCGCCACCCGCCGTTCGCGGTCCTTGACCTCCACCGGCACCCCGACCCGCACGCGCTCGCTCACGACCGCCTCCCCTGCCTCGTGGTCCTGCTCCCGGTCGCTCGAACCTAGTGGCCGATCCCGGGGCGCGACGCCGATCCTGCCGGAGCGTCGCAGCGCAGCAGGAGGGAGGGGGCTGCTGGCGTCAGCCGACGCCCACCAGCGCACGCAACGCCACGAGCGGCGCTGCCGCCAGATCGAGGTCGAGCAGGTCCTCGAGGTCGAGGCGGTCGACCAGCACGGCCAACCCCAGGGAGATCGCGTTGAAGACGGCGTGCCCGAGGACCGCCACCATCAGGTTGCCGGTCAGGTGGAAGGCCAGCGCCAGCAGGAAGCCGACGGTGAACAGCCCGACGAGCGCGAAGGGCTGGGAGACCACCACCTCGATGTGGATCAGGGCGAAGACGACGGAGGACAGGACCAGGCCGACGGCGAGGTTGATGCGGTCGGCCAACGCCCGGAACAGCACGCCCCGGAAGATGACCTCCTCGGCGAGCGGGGCGACCACCACCGCGAGCAGCGCCACCAGGGCCAGCGGCAGGCCACCGGCCAGGGCGTCCTGGAGCAGCTGCTGCTCGACGGGGTCCTCGACGCCGGCCAGGAGCACCACGATCGCGTTGAGCGTGTAGGCGACGATGGCCACCCCGACCCCGGTGGCCAACCCGATGGCGACCATCGCGCCGGTGGTGCGGGTCGGCCCCCACAGGCGGGAGAACGGCCGTCCTGCGGCCAGCAGGGGCAGCAGGGCCAGAGCGAACACGACCACCTGGAGCACCAGGCCGATCATGAGGTTCAGCACGATGAGGGTCGCGTTCTCCTGGGCGACGGTCTCCACGGCGTCGATGCCGACGATGCCCACCAGCACGAGGTTCGGTGCGATGAAGATCAGCACGGAGAAGGTGGCGATCCACAGCCCGTAGGGTGAGGGCACGTCGCGGAGGGAGGTGCGGGTGCGCGTCCGGTGGGAGCCAGGCGGCTGGGGGACGCCCCGCTCCGGCGGCGCGACGGGACGTGCCGCCGGTGGACCGACCACCGGCTGCCCTGCCGGCGCCCCGGGGGGCGGTGGTGGTCCGTCGGGTCGCCACGGCTGCCCGGCTCCGGGGGGTGGCGGGGGCGTGGGACTCATGGGCGGCTCCGGGACGGACGTCGGACGATGAGCAGCAGCGAGACGACGAGCACCAGCCCGACGATCGCGCTGGCGGCCAGCATGATGCCGGATGGGGCGATCCTCGGCAGGTTCGGACCCGACCCCTCGGCCGGAGGGGCGGGCTGCGCGATCGTGACCTCGGTGGCGGTGCCCGCGCTGCGTCCGGCCCCGTCCTCCCCCGTCAGGACCAGACGGTAGGTGCCGGCGGGCACGGGGGCGCCGTCATCGTCGGTGAGCCGCCAGGTCGCTGCGTGGAGCCCGGGCTCGGCGACACCGAGGTGGCGGGTGGTGACCGCCTGTCCAGCCTCGTCCGCCACCTCGAGCCGGAGCAGGACGTGCTTGTTGACCTCCGCCTCGACCGTGACAGCCTCCCCGTCACGGGTCAGGGCGGGGACCGGTCGGGTGGGACCCACCTCGAGCTCGCGCTCGTGGTCAGCGGGAGGCGTCAACCGCCAGCCACCCGGACCCCTGCTGGCCGTCCAGGGCCCGAGCGCACGCTCGACGACCACCTCCCCCCGGGCGTCGACGATGGTCACGACATCGTCCGCCGACAGCATGACCTCCTCGCGCTGGCCCAGCCCGACGCGGATGCGCTCCGGGAGCTCCGCCGGCCGGGTCGGCTGCAGCCCGCCGTAGTAGGCCGCGAGGATGGCAAGGTGATCGGCCCCGTCCTCCGCCCGGCCCCGTGCCCCGTACTGGCCCATCCCGACCCCGTGCCCCCAGCCGCGACCCTCCAGCATCACCTCGTCGTCGCGGACGTCCACGGTGAAGCGCGACGACGGCACGGTTGAGGGCAGCGGCCGAAGCCCGTCGGCTCGACGGCTCGGGAACCGGTCGGGGAAGCGAGCAGGGGCGACCAGCGACACGAAGTCGCGCAGCTCGACGGCTCCCACCTCGACGACCGTCCCGTCGCGTCCCGTCACCCGGAACGCGGCGGTGACGTCGTCGACGTCGCCGGTGCGCGCCACCTCGGCGACCGGCACGGTGGCGACCAGCCGTTCGCCCCGCGACAACACCTCGTCGAACTCCTCCCGGGTGAAGACCACCCGCCACCGGTGGTAGGGCGACACCGCGTCGTAGGGATCATCGATGGCGACCAGGTAGGGGCGGGACCCGCTGGTCGGGAACACCTCCTCGTTGGCGTAGGTCCTGCCACCCGAGGTGGAGAAGTAGCGGGCGAGGATCGGGCCGCCGTCAGGACCGATCAGCACCTCGCCGGCGGTCGCGGCGACGGCCTCTTCCCAGCGCTGGCCGCCGTCGAGCACGACCTCGGCGCCGCGGAAGACCTGGCAGGCCGTGGTGGCGCAGAGGTCGAAGCCCGCGTGGGCGCCGTGCACAGCCGACCACCAGGCGTAGGTACGGGCGGCCACCGCCTGGGCCTTCAGCGCCTCCAGCGGCCACCGGCCCGGCATCTCCGCGACCCCGGCGACGTAGCGCTCGACGTCCAGTTCGTTGATCACCTGGCCGTCGGCGGCCAACTCGACGGTGTCGTGGTAGCGCACACCGTCGATGCCGATCAGGACGCCCTCACCCCCCACGACCCGCACCGCGCCGTCCACCTCGACCGCGCCGTCGGGCTGCGCCGTGGCCGCTCGCGGCCCACCGGGGCCGACGCTCACCAGCAGCGCCAGCACCACGGCCAGCACGACGACCGCCACGACGGCCCGCGCGCCGAGCAGGACGCGACGACCGACTGGTGGGCCAGGGCCGGCCCCCGCACCGCTCGGTGACCGCCGGCACGGGGCCGCCGCCATCGGCTCAGGCACCGGTGTCGGGGATCCGCTCGATGTCCGCACCGAGCGCCTGCAGGCGGGGCACGAAGTGCGCGTACCCGCGGTCGATGTGGTGGACGTCCCGCACGATGGTCTCACCCTCGGCGATGAGACCGGCCATGACGCCGGCGGCCCCCGCCCGCACGTCGAGCCCGGCCAGCACGGCCCCGTGCAACCGGGAGGGACCACGGATCAGCGCGTGGTGCCCATCGACCTCCACGTCGGCACCCATGCGCGCCAGCTCGTCCACGAAGGAGAAGCGGGACTCGAAGACGTTCTCCGTGCAGCGGCTGGTGCCGCGCGCCTGGGTCAGCAGCACCATCAGCTGCGGTTGCAGGTCGGTGGGGAAGCCCGGGTAGGGCAGGGTGACCACGTCGACGGCCCGCAGCCCGTCCGAGGTCACCCTGAGCGAGGAGGAGCCCTCCTCGACCAGCACCCCGCTCGCGCGCAGCTTGAGCAGCGGGAGCGTGAGATCCGTCGGGCGGACCCGCTCGATCACCACGTCCCCGCCGGTGGCGGCGGCCGCCATGGCGTAGGTCCCGGCCTCGATGCGGTCGGGACAGGTCTCCCAGGTCACCCCGCGCAGACGATCGACCCCCTCGATCTCGAGGCGAGGCTGGCCGATGCCGTCGATGCGGGCCCCCATCGCGACCAGCATCCGGCAGAGGTCCTGGATCTCCGGCTCGCGGGCGGCGTTGTCGATGACGGTGGTGCCGTCAGCCAGGGTCGCCGCCATGAGCAGGTTCTCGGTGGCCCCGACCGAGGGGAAGTCCAGGGTGATCATCGCCCCGTGGAGATCGGGAGCCGTCACCTCGACGCCGTGGGCGTCCTGTCGGACCTCGGCGCCCATCGCCGCGAGGCCCCTGAGGTGCAGGTCGATCGACCGCGCGCCGATGCGGTCGCCGCCGGGCAGCGCGAGCCGGGCACGACGCACGCGGGCCACCAGCGGGCCGAGGGTCGACAGGGAGGCGCGGATCCTCGAGACCGCGTCGGCGGGCGCATGCCAGCCCGGATCGGTCGCCTGCAGGCGGCAGGTCTGGCGCTCCGCGTCGAGCGCCACCTCGACCCCGAGACCCCGCAGCACCTCGGCCATCACCGGCACGTCGGCGATCGCCGGGACCTCACGCAGCTGCAGCGGCTCCTCCGACAGCAGGGCCGCCGCCATCAGCTTCAGCGCGGAGTTCTTCGCCCCCGACAACCGGATCGTGCCGTGGAGCCGGGCACCACCCCGGACGCGGAACGCGTCGGTGGCCACGGTGGTGGTGGTGGAGAGCAGCGCCATCAGGCCATGCTACCCAGCGGCCATGGCGGGACCGTCCTGGCGACCACCCGTCGGGACACCTCCCCGACCGGTCACTCCTCGTGGGTGATCTCGGTCCCCGATGCCACCCGGATCCGCACCTGCTGCTTGCGCAGGGACACCAGCAGGGTCTCGAGGTCGGCGCCGGCCCGGGTGTCGATCCGCTCCTGCGCCCGCTGCGCCTTGGCCTTGGCTCGGTCGAGGTCGATGTCCTCGGCCCGCTCGGCGATGTCCGCCAGCACGATGACCTTGCCGTCGTCGCCGACGAACAACACGCCCCGGTGGACGGCGATGCGCTCCTTCGTGCCGTCGGCCATCGTCAGCCGCAGTGGGCCGACGTCCAGGGCCACCAGCGCCGGCGCGTGACCGGGCAGGATGCCGATCTCGCCCTCGACCGCCCGCGCGTAGAGCTCACGGGCCTCGCCCGAGAGCACGTGGGCCTCGGCGGACACCACCTCGACGGGCATGGTCTTGTCCGACATCACTTCGCCAGTTCCGCGGCCTTGCGCTGCACGTCCTCGACGTCACCGGCGTAGAGGAAGGCCTGCTCGGGGATCTCGTCGAGCTCGCCGTCGATCAGCGCCCGGAACCCCTCGATCGTGTCACTGATCGAGACGTAGACACCGGGGTTGCCGGTGAACTGCTCGGCGACGTAGAAGTTCTGGCTGAAGAACCGCTGGGCCTTGCGGGCCCGGGCGACCACGACCTTGTCCTCCTCGCTGAGCTCGTCGATCCCGAGGATGGCGATGATGTCCTGCAGGTCCTTGTAGCGCTGCAGGACCTCCTGCACCCCGGTGGCCACGTCGTAGTGCTCCTGCCCGACGACCGCCGGGTCGAGGATCCGCGAGGTGGAGTCCAGCGGGTCGACGGCCGGGTAGATGCCGAGCGAGGCGATGTCGCGGCTGAGCACCGTCTGGGCGTCGAGGTGGGCGAAGGTGGTGTGAGGGGCGGGGTCGGTGATGTCGTCCGCTGGCACGTAGACGGCCTGCAGGGAGGTGATGGAGCGGCCCTTGGTCGAGGTGATCCGCTCCTGCAGCTGCCCCATCTCGTTGGTCAGGGTCGGCTGGTAGCCCACGGCCGAGGGCATGCGCCCGAGCAGGGTGGACACCTCCGAGCCGGCCTGGACGAACCGGAACACGTTGTCGATGAACAGCAGCACGTCCTGGCGCATCTCGTCGCGGAAGTACTCGGCCATCGTCAGCGCCGACAGCGCGACCCGCAGCCGCACGCCCGGGGGCTCGTCCATCTGACCGTAGACCAGCGCGGCCTTCTCGAGGACGCCCGACTCCTCCATCTCGAGCTTCAGGTCGGTGCCCTCGCGGGTGCGCTCACCGACGCCGGCGAACACCGAGACCCCGCCGTGCTGCTGGGCGACGCGGTTGATCATCTCCTGGATGACGACGGTCTTGCCCACCCCGGCGCCGCCGAACATCCCGATCTTCCCACCCTGCACGTAGGGCTCGATCAGGTCGATGATCTTGATGCCGGTCTCGAACATCACCGACTGTGGCTCGAGCTCGTCGAAGGGGGGTGGGTCGCGGTGGATCGGCCAGCGGGTGTCGGCCTCGATCGCATCCGCGTCCACGTCGAGCGGCTCGCCCAGCACGTTGTAGATGTGGCCGAGGGTCCCGGGACCGACGGGCACGGTGATCGGACCGCCGGTGTTGACCACCGCCGCGCCGCGGACCACGCCGTCGGTCGGCTGCATGCACACCGCACGCACCCGACGGTCACCGAGGTGCTGCGCGACCTCGGCGGTGATGGAGTACCGCTGGCCCTGCTCCTCGCGCTCGAAGGTGAGGGCGGTGTTGATCTTCGGGAGGTCCCCTGGCGGGAACTCCACGTCGACGACCGGGCCGATGACGCGGATGATGCGACCGTCGGCGGATGCGGTGGCCATGTTCGGCTCCTTGGGCGTCGGCTCGGCGGGCGGTGCTGGACCCGGCGGCGCTCGTGGTACGGGGTGGGTAGGGGTGTGCTGGTCGTGGAGGCGGGGCCTCAGTCGCCGAGGGCCTCGGCGCCACCGACGATCTCGGAGATCTCGGTGGTGATCTGCTCCTGGCGGGCCTGGTTCATGATGCGCGACAGCTTGGCGGCGACCTCCTTGGCGTTGTCGGTGGCCGCCTTCATGGCGCGTTGCCGGCTGGCGTGCTCGGAGGCTGAGGACTCCAGCAGCCCGTGGAAGACCTTCGCCTCCACGTACCGCGGGATCAGGGTGTTCAGCAGCTCGTCCTGGGCCGGTTCGAAGATGAACTCGGGGTCGATCTCCCGGCCACCCTCGAACTCCGTGGGCTTGACCGGGAGCAGCTCCATGCGGACGGGGATCTGGGTCAGCGAGCTCTTGAAGTCGGTGTAGACCAACCACACCCGGTCGAGCTCGGCGCGGCGGTACCGCGCCATCATGGTCTCAGCGATGTCACCCGCCTCATCGATGTGGGGGGTGTCGGCGACGCCCTCCCACACCTGCAGCGCACGACGGCCCCGGTAGGCGAAGTAGGCGGCCCCCTTCTTGCCGACCACGTACAGGTCGACGGTGCGGCCCTTGCCCTCCTCCTCGGCGATGGTGCGCTCCGCGGCCTTGAGCACGTTGGCGTTGTAGGCGCCGGCGAGCCCGCGGTCGGAGGTGTTGACGAGCACGCCGACCCGCTCGATGTCGCGCTGGACCAGCAGCGGGTGGGCACGAACCTCGTTGGAGACGGCCAGGCCACGGATGATGTCGTGGATGCCCTCGGCGTAGGGACGTGCAGCGCGGACCCGGCCCTGGGCCTTGATGATGCGCGACGCCGCGATCATCTCCATCGCACGCGTGATCTTCTGCGTGCTCTGGACGGACTTGATCCGTCGCTTCAGCTGCCGGATCTGGCCGCTACCTGCCACCTGAACCTCCTCGCGAGCCGTTGGTCGCCCACTCGGGCACGCGGAGCGCCGTGGCGCTCCCGTGCCGCCCGGTCACTCGACGCGCTCGCTGCTGGCCGCCATGGCGTCCCAGCCCTCGTCCTCCTCCTCCTCGTCGGCCACCTCCGATGGCACGAAGCCGACGGCGAAGTCATCGATCGCCCCACGCAGCTTCGCGTCGAGCTCGTCGGTGAGCTTCTCCGTCGCCAGCTGCTCCAGCAGGCCGGTGTGACGGTCTCGGAGGAAGGTGTGGAGCTCGGACTCGAAGCGGCGGACGTCCACCACGGGCAGCTCGTCGAGCACACCGGAGGTGACGGCCACGACCGAGGCCACCTGCAGCTCCACCGGCAGCGGCTCGTACTGCGGCTGCTTGAGGATCTCCACGACCCGCTGACCCCGCGCGATCTGCTGCTGGGAGGCCTTGTCGAGGTCGGAGCCGAACTGCGCGAACGCCTCGAGCTCGCGGTACTGCGCCAGCTCGAGCCGCACCGTCCCCGACACCTTCTTCATCGCCGGACGCTGTGCGGCGCCACCGACGCGGGAGACCGAGATCCCGGCGTTCATGGCGGGGCGGACACCCTGGTAGAACAGGTCGGTCTCCAGGAAGATCTGCCCGTCGGTGATGGAGATCACGTTGGTGGGGATGAAGGCGGAGACGTCGTTGGCCTTGGTCTCCACGATCGGCAGGGCGGTCATCGACCCGCCACCGAGCTCGTCGCTGAGCTTGGCGGCCCGCTCCAGCAGACGGGAGTGGAGGTAGAACACGTCGCCGGGGTAGGCCTCACGCCCGGGGGGACGACGCAGCAGCAGCGACAGCTGACGGTAGGCGTCGGCCTGCTTGGAGAGGTCGTCGTAGATGATCAGCGCGTGCTCGCCCTTGTACATCCAGTTCGCACCGATCGCGGCACCGGCGTAGGGGGCGATGTACTGGAAGGGGGCGGGGTCGGACGCCGGCGCGGAGACGACGGTGGTGTACTCCAGCGCCCCGTACTTCTCGAGGGTGGCGACCACCTGGGCGATCGTGGAGCCCTTCTGCCCGATCCCGACGTAGATGCACTTGACCGCCTCGTCGGTGCCCCACAGCTGCCGCTGGTTGATGATCGTGTCGATCGCGATCGCCGTCTTGCCGGTCTGGCGGTCACCGATGATCAGCTCGCGCTGCCCGCGACCGATCGGTGTCATGACGTCGATGACCTTGATGCCGGTCTGCATCGGCTCGTTGACCGGCTGGCGGTCGACGACCCCCGGCGCCTGGACCTCCAGCGCCCGCTGACCGTCGATCTTCGCCTGCTCCAGCGGGCCCTTGCCGTCGAGCGGACGCCCGAGGGGGTCGACCACACGGCCGAGCAGGGCGTCGCCGACGGGTACCGACAGGACCCGCTCGGTCCGGCGGACCGTCTGCCCCTCCTCGATGCGCGAGGAGTTGGCGAACACCGCCGCACCGATGGTGCGCTCGTCCAGGTTCATCGCCATGCCGAAGACCCCGTCACCGAAGTCCAGGAGCTCGTTGGCGAGCGCCCCGGGCAGGCCGGAGATGTTGGCGATGCCGTCACCGGTGTTGATCACCCGGCCGACCTGCTCGGCGCTCAGCCCGGGCTCGTAGCCCTCGAGCATGCGGCGCACGGCGTCGGAGATGTCCTCCGAACGGAACTCGAGTTCAGCCATGGTTTCGTTCCTCGTCCTCGCCCACCTGTGGGGCCGTGATGTGACGGTGCAGGATGCCGTGCCGGGTCACAACCCGATCCGGGTCCGCAGATCGGACATGCGCTTGAGCAACGAGCCATCGATCACGGTGTCACCGACGGTCGCGCGGACGCCACCGACGACCGCCTCGTCGACCACGAACCGCACCTCGAGCTCGTGCCCGGTGACGCGCTCCAGCGCGTCGGTCAGCGCGGCACGCCGGCGCTCGTCCAGCGGCACCGCGGAGGTGACCTCGGCGGTGACCCGGCCGGAGGCCACGAGCTCGGCCATCGCCTCGACGATGTCGTTGAGCTCGCCCGCTCGTTCCGCGGCCAGCACCATGGCGAGGACCGTGCGGGTCGCCGGGTGCGCGGCCGCCAGCAACCCGCCGTCGACGGCCGCCAGCCGCCGACCGAGCGGGAGCTGCTGGTCGGTCAGCACCGTGCGCAGCTCGTCGTTGCTCTCGATCGCGTGGGCGACCGCGGTGAGCTCGCGCTCGACCACCTC
>SLQK01000109.1 GCA_007131525.1 Nitriliruptoraceae bacterium
GCGATCTCCCGCAGCTCAGCGACGGACTTCTTCTCGAGCAGGGTGCGATCCATGACAGCTCCGGGTCGGTGCCGGGGTGCGCGGTCCATGGGGGCGTCGCGCGTGGTGGTCTCAGGGGGATCGGTGCAGGACCGGGCCGGGTCGCACGGGCGCGGTCGAGGGATGCCACCCGGGAGTGCAATGGGGCTGGAGCGACGGTGATCGAGCCTCGAGCCGGAGCCGGCGGGACCGATCGGTGCTACGACGGCTCGCGACCGAGCGGTGCGCCGTCGCCGGCGATCATAACCGGTGGCGGGGGCAGAGGGGGCAGTCCGTCAGGCCCGATAGGCCACAGGCGCCGTCGGGGCAGGAGCGGGCGCCCGACAGATCCCATCCGCTGACCTCGAGGGCGAAGCCGCGGTCGGCGGCCAGGTCGGCCAGGTCAGCGGGATCGCGGTGACGGTCGACGACCGCCGCGACGCTGGGTCCGGCCCCCGACAACCAGGCATGGGCCCCGGCCTCGCGGAGGGTCGCCAGCAGCTCCGCCGAGGCGGGCATCACCGCGGCCCGGGCCGGCTCGTGCAGCCGGTCGCCCGCAAGGCTTGGCGCCGGCGGCCAGACACCCCCCAGCGCGGCCAGCACGTGGCCGGCCCGGGCGGCCTGCTCCGCCACCTCGGCCCGGGACAGGGTGGCCGGGAGGACGGTGCGGGCGGCCTCGGTGGACTGGCGGGACGCCGGCACGAACAGCAGCGGCACCAGCGCCGGCGTCGGGTTGGTCCGGCGGATCACCAGCTTGCCGTCATCCCCCCGGGCACAGGCGACCAGGCCACCGAGCACCGCCGGGGCGACGTTGTCGGGGTGGCCCTCGACGTCGGTGGCGAGCTCGACCAGGGCGGGGTCGCCGACGCGCACGCCGGTCACCTCCCGGGCGAGGGTCATCCCCGCGACGATCGCGGCGGAGGACGACCCGAGACCGCGCTCGAGGGGGATCTGCGTGCGGGCCACGACGGCGACGTCGGGGACGGCCACGTCGTGCTGCTCGCAGAAGGCGACGAAGGAGCGCCACACCAGGTTGTCGTCGCCGGTCGGCACCTCGGTGCCGTCCAGGGCGCGGACCCGCTCGTCCTGGGCGCTGCGGGGGACGGAGCGCACGATCAGGTGGCGGTCGAGTGCGAGGCCGAAGGCGTCGAAGCCAGCCCCGAGGTTGGCCGAGGTCGCCGGGACCTGGACGGTGTGGTGACGGAGCTCGCCGGCGGCCTGAGCCGGGTGGTCGGTGGCGGCCACGGACGCTCCACAGGTGGTCGGTCGGTCGGCCCCGGCGGGGCGGCGGCAGGGTAGCCAGCCGGCGGGCCGGCTCAGCGGCAGAGCCGGTGGGCGGCGTCGGCGATCTGGTCCTCGGTGACCAGGACCGTGTCCGCTGCGGGCCCGAGGGGCACGTAGCTGTCAGCGGCGCGGACGGTGGCGATGGGCCCGCCGAACCCGGCCTCCGCGAGGTCGGCGACGACCGCGTCGGCGATGCCGCCGCTGACCCGGCACTCGTCGACCACCAGGGCGGCGCGGCACGACTGCACCTCGGCCCGGACGGCGTCGGTCGGCAGTGGGGCCAGCCACCGCAGGTCGACGACGCGGGGGTGCAGGCCCGCGTCCCGCAACCGCGCCGCGACCCTGAGCGACATCCGGAGCCCGTTGCCGTAGGTCACGATGGCGAGGTCGGTGCCGTCGCCGTGCACCCCGACCTCGCCCGGCAGCAGCAGCTGGTCGGGGGGCGGCACCGTGGCCAGCCAGCCGCCGTCACCGGGGGTGTGCAGGTCCCGCTCGTGGTAGAGGGCGATCGGCTCGACCACGACCACGACCCGGCCGTCGGTGGCCGCCATGGCGCACGCCCCGCGCAGCAGCGCGGCAGCATCGTCGGGCCGGCTGGGCACCGCCAGGGCGATGCCGGGGATCTCACGGATGGCGGCCAGGGCGTGATCGTTGTGGAAGTGCCCCCCGAACCCCTTCTGGTAGGCGAGCCCGGCGATCCGCACCACCATCGGCGAGGTGAACCGACCGTCGGAGAAGAAGCTGGTGGACGCGGCCTCCCCGCGCAGCTGGTCCAGGGCGTTGTGGAGGTAGGCGAGGTACTGGATCTCCGGGATCGGCAGGAAGCCGAGCAGGGCGGCCCCCTGGGCCAGCCCGAGGATCGAGGTCTCGTCCAGCAGGGTGTCGAACACCCGGCGGGGGCCGAACCGGTCCCGCAGCCCACCGGTGACGCCGTAGACCCCGCCCTTGACCGCCACGTCCTCGCCGAACACCAGGGCCTCGGGCCGCCGGAGCAGCTCGTCGTGCAGCGTGGCGCGGATCGCCGCGGCGAGGGTGCGCTCCGCCGCGGCCGTCGCCGACTCGGGCAGGCCTCTCGGGTGCACCCGGAGGCGGGCGTCGGGGTCGAGGGGCCGGGCCGCGACGTCGGCGCGGATGGCGGCCGGGCGGTGGGGCGCCAGGGGTGCCAGCACCTCCTCGCGGGTCGCCAGCGGCGGGATGCCGAGCAGCGGTTCGGCCCGTTCCCGGACCACCGCCCGGCAGCGCTCGACCAGGGCCTGGAGCTCCTCCCGGCTCACCGCACCCGAGCCGAGGAGCTGGCGGGCCGTGCGCAGCAGCGGGTCGCGCTGCTCGTCGGCCTGGATCGCCGCCGGGTCGCGGTAGGCCTGCTCCACGTCGCTGCCGGCATGCCCCCACAGCCGCACGGTCTCGAGGTGCAGGAACACCGGTCGGCGCTCGTCGCGGGTGACCTCGACGGCGTGGGCGACGGCGGCCCAGACCTCGTCGAGCTCACCGCGGGCCGGGACGTACACGAGGTCGGGCAGGTGGCTGATGCTGCGCTCGACCCAGCCGGTCGGCGTGGCCACGGAGATCCCCAGCCCGTTGTCCTCACAGACGAACAGCACCGGCGTGGGCGCGCCGTTGCGCCGCGACCACCGCGCGGCGTTGATCGCCGTCTGGGAGGTGGCGTGGTTCAGCGAGGCGTCCCCGAAGGACACCACCGCGATGGCGTCGGCGGGGACGTCGGCCGAGGCCGCCGGTGCCACCCTGACGGCCCGGCGCCGGTCGATCGCCAGGGCCGTGCCGACGGCCTTCGGCAGATGCGAGCCGATGGTGGAGGTCTGGGGGACGACCCAC
>SLQK01000190.1 GCA_007131525.1 Nitriliruptoraceae bacterium
CGGCCTTGAGCGCCTCCGCGCGGTCCGTGCGCTCCCAGGTGAACCGCTCGCCCTCCCGCCCGAAGTGGCCGTAGGCGGCGGTCTGCTGGTACCCGGGCCGGCGCAGATCGAGGGCATCGACGATCGCCGCCGGCCGCAGGTCGAACACCTCGCGCACCGCCGCGAGGATCCGGTCCGGGTCGACCTGGGCGGTGCCGAAGGTGTCCAGGTTGAGGCTGACCGGGTTGGCCACCCCGATCGCGTAGGCGACCTGCAGCTCCGCCTTGGCGGCCAGCCCGGCCGCCACGATGGTCTTGGCCACCCACCGGGTCGCATAGGCCGCGGACCGGTCCACCTTGGAGGGGTCCTTGCCGGAGAAGGCGCCGCCGCCGTGGCGGGCCATGCCCCCGTAGGTGTCGACGATGATCTTGCGGCCGGTCAGGCCGGCGTCGGCGACGGGGCCGCCGAGCTCGAACCGTCCGGTGGGGTTGACGAACACCTTCACCCCACCGGTGTCGATGTCCTCGGGCAGCAGGGGGCGGATGACGTGCTCCTCAACCTCACGACGGAGGAAGTCGAGGTCCATCGCGGCCCGGTGCTGGGTGGACAGCACCACCGCGGTGATGGCCCGGGGCCGCCCCCCCTCGTAGGCCACGGTGATCTGGGTCTTGCCGTCGGGGCGCAGGTAGGGCAGCAGCCCGGACTTGCGTACCTCCGTGAGCCGCTCCGCCGTCCGGTGGGCGAGGTGGATCGGCAGCGGCATGAGCATCGGGGTCTCGTCGGTGGCGTACCCGAACATCATGCCCTGGTCACCGGCACCCTGGAGGCCGTAGGGATCGTCCTCGTCGGAGTCGAAGGCGCGGTCCACCCCCATGGCGATGTCCGGCGACTGCTCGTCGATCGCCACCGACACCCCGCAGGTGTTGCCGTCGAAGCCGACGTCGGCGGAGTCGTACCCGATCGACAGGACCGTCTCCCGCACGACCCGGGGGATGTCGACGTAGCACTCGGTGGTGATCTCCCCCACGACCATGACCTGCCCGGTGGTGACGAGCGTCTCGCAGGCCACCCGGCCCTGGGGGTCCTCGCGCAGGATCTCATCGAGGATCGCATCGGAGATCTGGTCAGCCATCTTGTCCGGGTGACCCTCGGTCACGGACTCAGAGGTGAACAGGGTGCGTCCGGACACGGGGCGCTCCTCGGGATGGCGGTGGCGGGATCGAACCGGCGCAGAGACTAGCGAGGCTCGGTGAGCGTCCCGGCGGCATCGGCGACCGGTCCGGTGGGGCCAGCGGCCCGCCAGGCGACCACCCGGTCGAGCACCCGCTCCGCCACGGTGCGCTTGTCGGCCAGGGGCACCTCGACCCGGCCACCGGCCCGGTCGAGGATCACGACCCGGTTGGTGTCGACCTCGAACCCGGCATCGTCACCGGAGACGTCGTTGACCACCAGCAGGTCGGCGCCCTTGCGCTGCAGCTTGGCGCGGCCGCCTGCCTCCACCTCGTCGGTCTCCGCGGCGAAGCCCACCAGCAGCGGGTCGGAGCCGCTCCGCGCGGCCCCGAGCTCGGCCAGGATGTCGGGGTTCGGGGTGAGCTCGATCGTGGGGACGCCCTGGTCCTTCTTCAGCTTGGAGCTCGCCGGTGCCACCGGCCGGAAGTCGGCGACGGCGGCGGCCTTGATGACCACGTCGGCGGCGGCGAGGTGCTCGAGCACCGCGGTGTGCATCTCCAGCGCGGTGGTGACGTCGTAGCGCAGCACACCGTCGGGGGTCGTCAGCTCCGAGGGGCCGGCGATGAGGGTCACCTCGGCGCCACGGTCCCGGGCGGCGGCGGCGAGCGCGAAGCCCATGCGGCCGCTGGAGCGGTTGCCGAGGTAGCGGACGGGGTCGATCGGCTCCCGCGTCCCGCCGGCGGTGATGAGGACCCTGGTGCCCAGCAGGTCACGGCGCCGGGCCGGGCCGGCGCCGACCGGCGCCGGCACATCGTCGGGGAGCCGGGGGGACCCCGACACGAGCGCCGCACGCACGGCGTCCAGCGCCACCTCCGGTTCCACCAACCGACCGGGACCGGCGTCACCGGCCATCAGCGGACCGTCGTCGGGACCGACGATGCTGGCGCCACGCTCCCGCAGGAGGGCCACGTTGTGCTGGGTGGCCGGGTGCTCCCACATCTCGGTGTGCATGGCCGGTGCGAGGACCAGCGGGCAGGTCGCGGCCAGGAGGGTCGTCGACAGCAGATCATCGGCCAAGCCACCGGCCAGCTTGGCGAGCGTGTGGGCGGTCGCGGGGTAGACCACGACCGTGTCCGCCCGGCGTCCGAGCGCCACGTGGCTCTCCCCGGCGATGTCCTCCCAGACCTCCTGCCGCACCGCGCGTCCGGTGAGGCCCTCGAAGGTGGCCGCACCCACGAACCGCGCACCGCCCCGGGTCAGGATCACATCCGCCTGGGCACCCGCGTGCTGCAGGAGCCGGACGAGGATCGCCGCCTTGTACGCCGCGATGCCGCCGGTGACGCCGACCAGGACCCGCCGACCCGCCAGTGGGTCATCCGCCGGTACGGGCGCCGCCCCGAGGTCGGCCATCGTCAGGCCGGCTCGTCGCCGCCGGCATCCTCGACCACGGTCAAGGGACCCTCGGCCGGCACGGCGACCTCCTGGGCGACCTCGATCTTGCGCTGCGCGATCTCCTCCAGGGCGATCGACAGCGGCTTGTTGGTGTCGGTGGTCAGCAGTGGCGGGACGAAGGCCCCCATGCCCTCACCGAGCTGCGCGAAGTACCCGTTGATCTCGCGGGCGCGCTTGGCCGAGAGGTGCACCAGGTGGAAGCGGGACTCAACCTTGTCCATGAGGTCGTCGATACGAGCGATCGTGGTGCCTTCCCTGAGGGCCGCGCGGGCGACCGGGGCCGCGAGAGCGCCGCGTCGCGCGCATCATGACGGGCCCGCAACGTGGCGGGCACGGCGGCAGGGTAGCGCGCGGCTCGCACCAGGCGCCACGGGCTAGGGTCGCGGCCGTCGCGGCAGCCCGTCCGCGATCAGCAGCACAGGAGGTCGACGCCATGGCACCCCCGGTGGCCGACGCCGTCGATCCCGGCGCCCTCCTCGTCGGCCACGCACACGAGCTCCTC
>SLQK01000204.1 GCA_007131525.1 Nitriliruptoraceae bacterium
CACCCCCGACGTGCGCGCGGCGGACGCGTCCCGCGTCGCCACCCCCGGATCGCAACGAAACGACCAGTAGGTGGTCGGATGGTTGCGATCCGGTGACGGGCCGTCGCCGGACACAGCCCCTAGCATCGCTGGCGCAGGGGCGAGCCCATGAACCGGCGGATCGTCGCAGCGGGGATCGCGCGACGACCAGCGATGACAGCCGACACCTGAGCAGGCACGAGAGGGAGCACCAGTGGGGGCGATCTTCGGCACCGACGGCACACGCGGGCAGGCCAACCAGGAGCTGACGCCCGAGCTCGCCATGGCCCTCGGCCGCGCGCTCGTGACCCTGCTGCACACCGGCGGTGAACGGCGGCCCACCATCGTCATCGGGCGCGATCCCCGGTGGTCGGGGGAGATGCTGGAAGCCGCACTCGTGGCCGGCGTCACCTCCGCCGGCGGCGACGCGTTGTGCGTGGGGGTGCTGCCGACCCCCGGCATCGCGCACCTGACCGCCCGGTCGGCAGCTGCGGCCGGCGCGATGATCTCCGCATCGCACAACCCGGTGGGCGACAACGGGATCAAGTTCTTCGGCGCTGAGGGCTTCAAGCTCACCGACGACGAGGAAGCGGCCCTCGAAGGCATCGTGGCCGACGGCAGCGCGCGCCGCCCGACGGGGACCGACATCGGGCGACGCCTGAGCGACCCGTCGGCGATCGCGCGCTACATCGAGCACCTGGCCAGCACGGCCGAGGTCGACCTGTCCGGGTTGCGCATCGTCGTCGACGGTGCCAACGGCGCCGCCTCGAGCGTGGCCCCCCAGGTCTACCGCCATCTCGGTGCCGAGGTGATCACGGTGAACTGCACACCCGACGGCGCCAACATCAACGAGCACGCCGGCTCCACCTACCCGGAGGTCATCCAGGCAGCGGTGGTCGAGCATGGTGCCGACGTCGGCATCAGCCACGACGGTGACGCCGACCGCCTCATCGCCGCCACCCACGAGGGCGCCGAGGTGGACGGCGACGTCATCCTGGCGATCCTCGCCCGGGACATGCACCACCGCGGGACCCTGGCGCAGGACACGGTGGTCACCACCGTGATGACCAACCTGGGGTTCAAGCGGGCGATGGACGGCCTGCACATCGACGTCGTCGAGACCAAGGTCGGTGACCGCTACGTCCTCGAGGCCATGCGGCGACGCAAGCTCAACCTCGGTGGGGAACAGTCCGGCCACCTCATCGATCTCGACCACGCCACGACCGGGGACGGGGTGCTCTCGGCCGTGCGGCTGCTGTCGGTGGTGCGGTCGACGGGAGAGCCGTTGCGGGAGCTCGCGACGGTCATGTCCCGCCTCCCGCAGGTGCTGGTCAACGTGCGGGGCGTCGACCGCGACCGGCTGGCCGACACCCCCGAGGTGTGGGCGGCCGTCCGCGCCGAGGAGGCCCGGCTCGGGGCCGGCGGCCGCGTCCTGCTGCGGCCATCGGGCACCGAGCCGCTCATCCGGGTCATGGCCGAGGCCGAGACCGAGCAGGACGCCCAGCGCGCGGTCGACACCATCGCTGACGCGGTCCGCGACCACCTGACCGCGGCGGCGGCGGCTCCCGACCCCGTCGGGACCTGACCTCCTGACCGCCTGGCCTCCTGGCCGCCCTGCCCCACCGGCCGCGGCCGTAGGCTGACCGGTCCCTCGCGGACGGGAGCGGGCGATGGACGGACAGCTGTGGCAGCTCGTCACGATCGGGGTGCTGGTCCTCATCAGTGGGCTGTGCTCCGGCACGGAGATCGCGCTGGTCTCCCTCCGGTCGACGCAGATCGAGCGTCTGGCCGAGGGCACCCGACGTGAGCGGTCGGTCGCCACGCTGGCCGCCGACCCGAACCGGTTCCTGGCGACCCTGCAGATCGGGACCACCCTGGCCGGGTTCCTCGCCTCTGCGATCGGGGCGGTGTCCCTCGCGGAACCCCTGGTCGAGGTGTTCTCCCCCCTGGGTGCGCTCGCCCAGCCGGCCGCGATCCTGCTGGTCACCGGGGTGCTCACCTACATCACGCTGGTGCTCGGCGAGCTGGCGCCCAAGCGCATCGCCATGCAGCGGGCCGAGGGGTGGGCCGTCCTGGTCGCGCCTGCCATCGATCTGATCTCGCGACTGCTGCGCCCGGTCATCTGGGTGCTGTCGGTGTCGATCGACGCCGTCGTGCGGGCGGCGGGCACGGATCCCGCGCAGGCTCGCGAGGAGCTGGGGGTGCTCGAGCTCCAGCAGTTGATCGCGGCCCCGGGGGTCGTGCCGGAGTCCCACCAGGAGGTCCTGCTCGGTGCGATGGAGGTCACCACCCGCACGGTGCGGGAGGTGATGGTTCCCCGGCTGGACGTGGTCGCGCTGTCCGAGGACCTGCCGGCCGCTGCCGCGCTGGACGAGCTCCTCGCGCAGGGCTACTCCCGTGCACCGGTGTACGCCGAAGGGTTGGACGACGCCGATCGGACCGTGTCGGTGGTGGCCTTGGCGCGCGCGGACGGCCGCGTCGCCGACCACGCCGTCGAGGCGTCGGTGCTGCCGGAGTCCCTCCCGGTGCTGGACGCCCTGCGGCAGCTGCAGGAAGCGGAGCGCCGGCTGGCGATCGTGTTGTCGGAGCACGGTGGCGTCGAGGGCGTGGTGACCGTGGAGGACCTCGTCGAGGAGATCGTCGGTGAGCTGCGCGATGAGCACGACCGCGACCACCCCGAGGTGGAGCACCTCCCGGACGGCGGCGTCCAGCTCTCCGGGAGGTTCCCGCTGACCGACCTGGCCGACGTCGGGGTCGAGTTCGACCACGCCGCCCTGGAGGCCACCTCGCTCGGCGGGGTGTTCGCCGAGGTGCTGGGGCGTCTGCCGCGGCGCGGCGACCGGGTCACCGTCCAGGGCTTCGAGCTCGAGGCTCTGGGCGTGCGGCGGCGCGCAGTCAGCGAGGTGGTGCTGCGCCCCGCACCGGGCGCCGGCTCGGACGGCGGTTCGGACGGCGGTTCGGACGGCGGCCGGGATGGCGGCTCGGACGCGGGCTAGGGCAGCGGCCTGGAGGCGGGTTCGGACGGCGGTCCGGGCAGCGGCGGCGACGGGTCCGGCCGCTAGGTTCGCCGTCGTGGCAGCTCCG
>SLQK01000133.1 GCA_007131525.1 Nitriliruptoraceae bacterium
GGCGCCGCCGCCTCGATCGCCGCTCTTCCAGCAGCGGTGAGCACGACCTCGGAACCGCGAGCGTCCTCCGCGCACTCCTCGCGATCCACCAGGCCGCGCGCCTCCATCCGCTTGAGGTGATGGGACAAGCGGCTCTTCTCCCACCGCAGCGACCGTCCGAGCTGGAAGGCTCGCAGCCGCCCACCCTCGGCCTCCGACAGCTCCACCAGGACCGCATAGTCGGCGTGCGACAATCCGGAGTGCCGGGACAACTCCCGGCTGAGCGCAGCCTCGAGCTCGACACGCATCCGGGTGTAGCCACGCCATGCCCGTGTCTCGAGCTCGTCGAGCCAGCGCGGTTCGGTCGAGGGTCGATCGTCCATGATGGCATGCTACTCGCGTGAGGTTGACATGTCATCCACCACGGCGTACTTTTTCGTTGAGGAGTCAACGATGTCGTTCTTCTCCCGTTCCCGAACCCCTGACGAGGAGCTCCCCATGAGCACGACCGCGATCGAACGTTCCCAGCTCACCGGCAACTACACCATCGACCCATCCCACAGCACGCTGGCCTTCGTGGCCCGCCACGCGATGGTGACCAAGGTGCGCGGGGCGTTCAACGAGTTCGCCGGCACCTTCACCGTCGATGCGGAGGATCCCAGCAACGCGACCGCCGAGGTCACCATCGAGGCCACCAGCATCGACACCCGCAACGCCGACCGGGACGCCCACCTGAAGAGCAACGACTTCTTCGCGATGGACGAGTACCCACAGCTGACCTTCCGCACGACCAAGGTCGAGCCGAAGAGCGACAGCGCGTTCCACGTCACCGGTGACCTCACGATCCGCGGCGTCACCAAGGAGGTCGACTTCGACCTGGACTACACCGGTGCCGTGACCGACCCATGGGGCAACCTGCGGGTGGGCTTCGAGGGCCGGACCGAGGTCAACCGCAAGGACTGGAACCTGAACTGGAACACCCCGCTGGACACCGGCGGTGTGCTCGTCTCCGAGAAGGTCACGCTCGAGTTCGAGATCTCAGCGACCAAGGACGCCTGACCTCCCCCTCCCCACGCGCGGCGGCACCTCACCGGGTGCCGCCGCGTTAGGTTGTGGTCCACGAGGAGGCCGACGAGGTGGCGACGGGGAACGGAACGATGGACACCGGCCGAACGTGCGTCAACGTGGCGCTCGGCGGCGGCGGGGCCCGGGGCTACGCCCACATCGGGGTGCTGGAGGTGCTCGAGGAGCGCGGGTACCAGGTGGCCAGCATCGCCGGCACCTCGATGGGCGCGCTGGTCGGCGCGCTCTACGCCGCCGGGACGATGCGTGACTACGCCGACTGGGCCCGAAGGCTGACCCAGCGTGATGTGCTCCGCCTGCTCGACCCGGCGTTCCGGGCGCCAGGGGCGATCCGTGCCACCAAGGTGTTCGCCAAGGTGGTGGAGTTGCTCGGCGACCGCAGGATCGAGGACCTGCCGATCCCGTACACGGCGGTGACCACGGACCTGACCGCGGGCCGCGAGGTGTGGTTCCAGCGCGGCCCGCTCGCCCCCGCCGTCCGTGCCTCCATCGCGCTGCCGAGCTTCATCACCCCCGTGGTCATCGACGGTCGGCTGCTGGCTGACGGCGGGCTGCTCAACCCGATCCCGGTGGCGGCCACCGCCGCGACCCCCGCGGACCTGACCATCGCGGTGTCCCTGGCCGAGGAGCACCTCACGGGCTCCGCGACCGTCGCGACGTCGACCACGGCAGCACCCACCGCGGCCGCACCCACCGCGGCCGCACCGACCTCCGCGACCGTGCCGACGACGCCGCTCGCTGGTGCCGAGCTCGCCGGCCTGCGGGACAGCGAGCTCGTCCGCACGGTCACCGGCTGGTTCGCCGGCATCGGTGACGACGAGCCCGACGGGGCCGGGGAGGCGATGGCGTCGCCGGCCGACGGCGTGGCCGTGACGGCTGCCGACGGGTTCGGTCCGGCCCCGGTTGGGATGCGGACCGTGCAGGTGCTGCAGCTGTCGGTGGAGGCGCTCCAGGCCGCGGTCACCCGGTTCCGGCTCGCCGCCACCCCGCCCGACCTGCTGATCACCGTGCCCCGAGCGGCTGCCCGGGCCCTGGACTTCCACCGCGCCGAGGAGCTCATCGCGCTCGGCCGTGCCCGCACGGAGGCCGCGTTGGACGGCGACCGACCACCGCCCTGGCCGTGAGGAGCCCTGGCCGGATCGTCGCCGACCGCGCGCTGACGGGGCTCGCACGACTGGCGCTGCGGGGCTTCTTCCGTCGTATCGAGATCACCGGTCGACAGCACCTGACCGAGGACCGCCCGGTGCTCGTGGTCGCCAACCACTTCAACGCGCTGCTCGACCCGGTGCTGGTCGTGTTCGCTCTCCGTGAGCTGCCCCGCTTCGTCGCCAAGGCGGCACTGTGGCGCCCGGTCTGGGTTCGGCCCTTCCTGTGGCTGGCCGGGATGGTGCCGGTCCACCGCCCGCAGGACGGTGGCGACACCGCGAGCAACCAGGGTGTGTTCCGCTCCTGCTCCGAGCAGCTGGCCCGCGGGGTCACCGTGGCCCTGTTCCCCGAGGGTGGCGTCTCGCCCGTCCCCGCCCTGCAACCGCTGCGCACCGGCGCGGCGCGGATCGCCCTGTCCGCCCGCGCCGCCGGGGCGGAGGGGCTCACGATCCTGCCGATCGGGCTGACCTACGAGGACAAGGTCGCACTGCGGTCCCGCGCGCTGGTGCGGATCGGCTCGCCGATCGACGTCGATGCCCACCTCCAGCACCTGGACCGCCCCCACGCCGACGACGGCGACACCGAGGTGGTCCGCTCACTGACCGACGCGATCCAGGACCGCTTGGCCGGGTTGTCGCCTGCCTACACCGACGAGGTGGACGCCGCCGTCCTCGGGCGGGCCGCCGACGTGGCGCTACGACGTGCTGACGCTGCCCCGACCGAGGAGGTCGCCCTGGCCGAGCGCGAGGTGCTGGCACGCCGCCTCGCCGAGGTGTCCGCCACCGCCCGCGACGAGGTGGTGGACGCGCTCGCCGGCTACGAGCTGCGTCGCTCCCTGGCCGGACTGCGCGACACCGAGGTGGTGACGCGTCAGACCACCGGCGACCTCGCCCGGACCTTCCTCGCGGCCCTGCTCCGGCTGCTGCTGCTCGCTCCGTTCGCCCTGACCGGCGCGGTCATCAACGCGCTGCCCTACTGGGGCGTGCACTGGGCCGGACGGTTCGTCCGCAACCCCGGGCTCAGGGCCAGCGCGCGGCTGCTGGCCGGCGTGGCGCTGTTCCCGGCGAGCTGGATCCTGGTGGCCTGGCTCCTGCCCTGGAACAGCTGGTGGGCGCGCACCCTGGTGATCGTCGCGGCGCCGGTCCTCGGGCTGGTGGCGGTGCGGACGCTGGAGACCACGGTCGCCACGGCCCGGGCCTGGCACGGCTGGATCACCCGCATCGAACGCAGCGACCGTCTGGAGCAGCTGCGCCGCGAGCGGTCCGACCTCGTCGCCACGATCGAGCGGGCCGCGGCGTAGCGCTACCTCGTCGTGCCGTCCCCAGCATCGTCCGGGTCGGACTGCCACCAGGGCCCGCCCCGCAGCCGTGCGAGCCAGGGCACGTCGGTGCGCTCGGGGACCTCGCCTCGCCGCTGGACCACGACCGCGGTGCGGAAGTCACGGTTGAGGTGGGCGATGACGTCCAGGCCGATCGCCGCCGGGCAGGCGGGGACGCACTCGGCGTAGTTGGTGCAGGAACCGAACTCGCTCTCCATCGTGGCCACCATCGAGCGCACGCGCTCGTACCGCTCGACCTGGCCCTGGGGCAGCTCGGCGAGGTGGGCGACCTTCGCGCCGGTGAACAGCTGGGCAGCACCGTTGGGGCAGGCCGCCACGCACGCACCGCAGCCGATGCAGGCCGCGTGGTCCATCGCCGCCTCGGCCTGGTGCTTGTTCACCGGCATCGTCAGCGCCTCGGGCGCAGCGTTGGTCGCGGTGGAGATGTAGCCACCCGAGGCGATGATGCGGTCCAGCGCCGAGCGATCGACGACCAGGTCGCGCACGACCGGGAAGGCACCTGCCCGCCACGGCTCCAGGGTGACCACGTCGCCGTCGGAGAAGGTCCGCACCCGCTGCAGACACGCAGGAGTGAAGTCCTCGGGACCGTGGGGCCGGCCGTTGACCATGAGCCCGCAGGTCCCGCAGATGCCCTCGCGGCAGTCGTGGTCGAAGGCCACCGGCTCGCGGCCCTCGGCCACGAGCTGCGCGTTCAGCATGTCGAGCAGCTCGAGCATGCTGACCTCGTCGGTGACCCCGTCGACCTCGTAGCGCTCGAAACGACCGGGGGATGCGGCATCGGCCTGCCGCCAGACCTCGAGGATGAGACGCATCACTTGTAGCTCCTGGTCGCCAGTGGGACCGCCTCGAAGGTCAGAGGTTCGCTGCGGCGGATCGGGACGCCGTCGGGTGGGGCTGCCTCCCACGCCGAGGTGGAGGTCCAGTTGTCGTCGTCGCGGAGTGCCTCGCCGTCCTCGGTCTGATGCTCGGAGCGGAAGTGCGCACCCGCCGACTCGTCACGGTCGAGCGCGTCCAGGGCCATCAGCTCGGCGAGCTCGAGGTAGTCGGCGAGTCGTCCGGCACGCTCCAGCTCCTGGTTCAGCTGCTGGCCGTGCCCGACCACCCGAACGTTGGACCAGAAGTCGTCCTTGAGCTCCCGGATGGCGTCGGCGCCCTTGGCCAGACCCTCGGCGTGCCGCTCGACCCCGACGTGGTCAGTCAGCAGCTGCCCGAGCTCCTTGTGGTAGACGTCCGGGCCGGTCGTCCCACCGATGCCCAGCAGGTGATCGACCCGGCCGCTGGCCTCGGCCACCGCCTCGATGACCGCCGGATGGTCGTGGGGCACCGGTTCCTGACCGAGCAGCGGCGCGAGGTAGTCCGCCACGGTCCAGGGCAGTACGAACCATCCGTCCACCGACGCGCTCAGCAGCGAGTTGGCGCCCAGCCGGTTGGCCCCGTGGTAGTTGAAGCTGGCCTCTCCGCCGACGAACAGCCCCGGCACGTTGCTCATCTGGTTGTAGTCGGTCCACAGCCCTCCCATGGCGAAGTGGGGGCCAGGAGCGATGCGCATCGGGCTGGTGTAGGGGTCCTCGCCGGTGGCGTCGGTGTAGAGCTCGAGCAGGTTGCCGTAGCGCTCCTCCATCGTGCGCCGCCCCAGCCGGGCGATGGCGTCACGGAAGTCGAGGTAGACCCCGTTGCGCAGCGGCCCGACACCCTTGCCCGCATCCAGCTGGATCTTGGCGGCCCGCGACGAGATGTCCCGCGGCGCCAGGTTGCCGAAGGAGGGGTACATCCGCTCCAGGTAGTAGTCCCGGTCTTCTTCGGGGATGTCCTCGGGCGCGCGGTCGTCACCCGGTTCCTTGGGCACCCACACCCGCCCGTCGTTGCGCAGCGACTCGCTCATCAGGGTGAGTTTGGACTGCCACTCGCTGGTCAGCGGCAGCGAGGTGGGGTGGAACTGGATCATGCAGGGGTTGGCGAACAGCGCCCCACGCTTATGGGCCCGCCAGGTCGCGGTGACGTTGGAGGACTTGGCCAGGGTCGACTTGAAGTACACGTTGCCGTACCCGCCGGTGGCCAGCACCACGGCGTGGGCGGTGTGGGGCACGATGTCGCCGGTGACCATGTCCCGGGTGACGATCCCCACCGCCCGACCGTCAGCCACGATCAGATCCAGCATCTCCTGACGGGTGTGCAGCTTGAGCCGTCCGGCCCCGACCTCCTTGAGCAGCTGCTGCGCCCCGGCGATCTGCAGCTGCTGGCCGGTCTGGCCGCGGGCGTAGAAGGTCCGTGAGACCTGCACCCCACCGAAGGAGCGGGTGGCGATCTGGCCGCCGTACTCCCGGGCGAAGGGCACCCCGAGCGCGGTCATGTGGTCGATCACCCGAACCGACATCTCGGACAGACGGTGGACATCAGCCTCGCGGGCACGGAAGTCGCCACCCTTGACGGTGTCACGGAACAGCCGGTCGATCGAGTCACCGTCGGCCTTGTAGCCCTTGGCGGCGTTGATGCCGCCCTGGGCGGCCACGGAGTGGGCACGGCGAGGCGCGTCGTGGAGGGTGAAGGCCTCCACCTGGTAGCCGAGCTCCGACAGCGTCGCGGCCGCACCGGCCCCGGCCAGGCCGGTCCCGACGACGATGACCTTGAAGCGGCGGCGGTTGGCCGGGTTGACGAGCCGAAGGTTGAGCAGGTGGTCGTCCCACAGGGTGCGGATGTCGCCCGTGGGCGCGGCGTCGTGGATCTCCGGGCCGATCCTGCGCCGACGGTCGAGCTCGGCAGCCACCACGGGGTCCTCGCTTCGTCGTGGTGCGGCCGCGGCCGGGGCAGGGGCGGTCGCGGCCGCGCTCTCGGGTGCGGGGACGGCTACCGGAGCTGGCGCCGTCATCGGCGCGGCTCGGGGTCCGGGACTCGTGCTGCCGACGGCGGGTGTCGGGGGCGCCGCCGGTTCCACCTCGGTGCGACGAGCCCGGGCGTCGAGGTAGCGCTTGCCGAGACCGGCCGCCGCAGCCGCCAGACCGACCGCCACGGGGACGGCGCGTGCCATCGAGCGACGGGAGCGGCCCGCCCGCTCGGCCCCGCCACCCGCCCCGACGGGATCGGGTCCGGTGCTGCCGGTCTCCCGGCGGTCTTCGGTGGGCATGACGGCTCCATCCAAGGGTGAGATCACCGCCGCGGCACCCTTCGCTCGGGCACCGTCGGCGACCTGCTCGCTGCGCCATCACGACCATACGGGGAGCACGGAACCAGCGCAGACCGCGTCCGGTGGCTCCTGATGGGACCTTCGCCCCTGGTGGGGTCGTCGAGACCCCATGACCGACCGTCAGGATCGTGACCGGTCATCGGTGCCCGGGGAGGACGACCCGTCGTTGGCTCGTGGGTGCTCCGGTGGCGCGGGATCCACAGCACCGCCACCGACCGGGGGTGCGTCCGCGGGTGGCGCACCGACGACGCGGCTGTCCCCCGACGAGGTGGCAGGATCGTCGTCGAACTCGACCGGAGCAGTGAGCTGACGGCGCAGGAGCCGCTTGGTCAGGGTGTGGATGCGGTAGATCTCCGAGATCAGCTCGACCTCCCGCGCGTACGCGCTCGCCCGGGCAGGACCCTGACCGGTCAGACGCACCGCCTGGCGGTTCATGGCCGATTCGCGCCGCCGCTTCACCTCATCCGCACGTTCGAGCAGGGCCGTGACACCCTTGCGGTCGGCCTCGGCCACCGCCTCCACCGCTGCCTCGAGGTTGGTGATGACCTCGGCGAGCAGCCCGCGGATCACCTCCTGGGTGGAGTCCGCCATCTGGATGCGTTCGTCGCGCATGCGACGCCCGATACGGGCGAGACCCATCTCGACCACGTCCCCGATCGCCTCCAGCTCGTCGGTCGCCGCCAGGAGGCGGGCGATCTCCACCGACTGCTTGAGGCTGATCTCCTCCTGACCGAGCTGGGCGAGGTAGGTGACGATCGCCGAGCGGATGGCATCCACCTCGTCGTCCATCGCCTCGATCCGGTCGAGGACGGCCAGGTCCCCTGCGATGGCCGCCGTCCCACCGACCTCGACCATGTGGACGACCTTGCCGCCCAACCGGCGGATCTCAGCCCGGGTCAGCTCCAGCGCGGCCGCCGGGGTGTTGAGCATCATCACGTTGAGATGCCGTGCCCCGGCGAGGGGGTCGACCGCCTTCGGCTTGACCACCCGCTCGACGACGCGCGACAGGGGACGGATGAATGGCAACAGGACCAGCATGTTCACCACCGCGAAGACCGTGAAGGCGTTGGCCACCTGCCGCGGCGTCTCGGCCGCGAGCCGGGCCGTGCCCTCCAGCTCCGGATGGCTCGGCGAGAGCCACACGGCGATGTCAGCCAGGAACGGCAGGAACGGGAGCCAGAGCAGCGCGCCGCCGGCGTTCACCATCAGATGCCAGGCCGCGACCCTGCGACCATCGGTCCCCGACCCGATCGCCGCGAGCTGCGAGGTGACGCAGGTACCGATCACGGCACCCAGGGCGATCGCCAGACCGCTCTGAAGGTCGACCAGACCCTGACTCGCCAGCACGATCACGATGCCGATCGTCGCCGACGAGGACTGGACCAGGGCCGTGAACACCGCCCCCATCGCCAACCCAGGCAGCGGACCTCCGGCACCCCGGAACAGCTCCATGACCTGGGGCTGATCGCGCAGCGGCGAGACCGCACCCGACATCAGGTCCATGCCCAGGAACACCATGCCGAGCCCGAGGAGTGCGCCACCCGACTGCTGCACGATCGGGCGCTGCTTCAGGAAGGTCATGACGAAGCCGGTGACGATCATCAGCGACGCGAAGCGGGTGACGTCCAGCGCCACGATCTGGGCAGTGACCGTGGTCCCGACGTTGGCGCCGATGATGACGCTCATCGCCTGTGTCAGGGTCATCACGCCGGCTGAGGCGAAGCCGACGACCAGCACCGTGGTGACCGAGGACGACTGGATGATCGCCGTCACGCCGGCCCCGGACAGCGCACCGGCCACCGGGCGGGAGGAGACCCGGGCCAAGCCGTCGGCCAGCTTCGACCCGGCCGCGGACTGCATCGCACGGGTCATCTGCTCGAAACCGAGCAGGAAGATGACGAGCCCGCCCAGCAGGCCCGTCGACAGGTCGAACCAGGACAGCTCCACCACGGCCCTCCCTTGCACGACCCTCCCGAGGCCGCCGGCTGGAAGGTTAACGCCCGGTGAACACCGCGCCTAGAGCTGGTCGCCACAGGACCCGCACGTCCGGGACCACCTGCCCTAGGTCGGCCCTGTGGCCTGGGTCACCCTCCGGACGTCCAGCGCGGTCCCGCACGCCCGCGTCCTGTGAGGTTGTCTTGACCACGACACATCGCACGGCTCCCGTCCAGCGCGCCGCCGAGCCGGGCGCGGGCAAGCAGGTCGCCGTCATCGGCGCCGGTCTCTCCGGGCTGGTGGCGGCGCGACAACTGGCGGCCAGCGGCGCGCAGGTCACCGTGCTCGAGGCGGCCGCCCGGATCGGAGGGCAGCTGCGCGCCGCGACGGTGGCCGGCCACCGCGTCGACGTCGGCGCCGAGTCGGTCTTCACGGCCGCGCCGGGCCCGCTGCACCTGATCGAGGAGCTCGGGCTCGAGGAGGAACTCGTCGGCGCGAACCGCGCCACGACCTGGATCTGGACCGAGCGGGGCTTGCGCCCGCTCCCCGATGGCTTCACACCCGCGGGCCCGTCCCGACTCGGCCCGGTCCTCAGGTCCCGGGTGCTGTCCCCGCTGGGGATGCTGCGGGCAGGGATGGAACCGTTCCTACCGGCAGCGCGCAGCGGGAACGACGTCGCCGTGGGAGCGGAACTGCAGCGCCGCTTCGGTCGCGAGGTCGTCGACCGCCTGGTCGATCCCCTGCTCGGTGGGCTGCACGCCGGCGACGTGCGCACCCTCAGCCTCCAGGCGGCGACGCCGCAGCTGGCGGCGCTGACCGCCAAGCACCGCTCGCTGCTGCTCCGGCGACGGCCGGCGCCCAGCACAGGTCCCGCCTTCGTCACCTTGGCCTCGGGCATGGGCACCATGACCGACCGCCTGGCTGCCAGCCTCCCCGACATCGAGGTCCGGCTCGGGACCCGGGTCAGCGCCGTCACCCGCGAGGGCGGTCGCCTCCGGCTGTCGATCGACGGCCAACGCTGCGTCGACGTCGACGGGGTCGTCGTGGCCACCTCGGCAGTGGTGGCCCGGGAGCTGCTGTCCGAGGGCAGCCCGGCGGCAGCGGCTGCCCTCGGGCAGCTGCGCGCTGCCTCGGTGGTGGTCGCGGCGCTGGCGTACCCGACGAGGGCCAACGAGGTCGCGGCGATCGCAGGCGGCACGGGGATCCTCGTGCCCAGCACCAGCCCGCGCCTGCTGAAGGCCGCCACGTTCCTGTCCACCAAGTGGCCGCACCACGCCGGCGCCGACCACGTGCTCATCCGGGCGTCGGCGGGTCGAGCCGGTGACGATCGAGCGATCGAGCTCGATGACGGTCCGCTGGTCGACCGGCTCCACCGGGAGCTGGCCGAGGCCACCGGCCTGGACGTCGAACCGGTGGACGTCACCGTCCAGCGATGGCCGAGGACGATGCCGCAGCTCGAGGTCGGGCACCACCAGCGACTGGCGACGATCCGCTCGGCGCTGGCCCGCGATCTCCCCGGCGTGGTCGTGGCGGGTGCTCCCTACCACGGCCCCGGGCTGTCCTCCTGCCTGCGTTCCGCGTCGGGCGCAGCCATGACCCTGACCACCGCGCTCCAGGAGACCCACGCGTGACCGGACACGGCCGCACCGCCATCCGCAAGGTCCACCAGGACGTCCACCAGCGACCCTTCCTGGTCATCTGGGAGTCGACCCGCGCCTGCCAGCTGGTGTGCCAGCACTGCCGCGCCGACTCGCAGAACGAGCCGCATCCGTTGCAGCTGTCCACCGCGGAGGGCATGCGGTTGCTCGACGACATCGCGAGCTTCGGTGCCCCGAGCCCGATGGTCGTCATCAGCGGCGGGGACCCCTTCGAGCGCGAGGACCTGACCGAGCTGATCGCCTACGGCAAGCAGGCCGGACTCAGCATGGCTCTCGCGCCCTCGGTGACGCCCAAGGCCACCCGTGCGCGCTTCGCCGCGGCGGCCACCGCCGGGGCCAAGGCGGTCTCGATCTCCCTCGACGGCGCGACCGCCCCGACCCACGACGGCTTCCGGGGGATCGACGGCGTGTACGACGCCACGCTCCCGGTCTGCCGTGACATCGTCGAGCTCGGGATGCGGCTGCAGATCAACACGACCGTGACCGCCGGCAACGTCGGCGAGCTCCCCGACCTGCTCCGGCAGGTCCTCGACCTCGATGCCTTCCTGTGGAGCGTGTTCTTCCTGGTACCGACCGGCCGCGGCGAGGCGCTCCAGGCGCTGCCTCCCGAGGAGGTCGAGGACGTCCTGCACTGGCTGGTGGACGTCTCGCGCCACCTCGCGGTCAAGACCACGGAAGCCCCGCACTTCCGCCGGGTCATCCTGCAGCGTCGCCGGGCCGGTGAGGTGGACCCGGCCGCGAGCTTCGGTCTCGGCGAGACCTACCGCGGGCTGCGCGCCGAACTGGACGCCCTGCTCGCCGAGCGTGACCTACCGACACGGGTGCCCCGACCGCCCCTGGACATCAACGCCGGCCGCGGGTTCGTGTTCATCGACCACATCGGCAACGTGCATCCGAGTGGGTTCCTGCCGGTGCCAGGCGGGTCACTGCGGGAACGCACGCTGCCGGAGATCTACCGCGATGCCCCGCTGTTCCGTGAGCTCCGGGACGTCGCTCTGCTGAAGGGCAGGTGCGGGGACTGCGAGTACCGCAACGTGTGTGGCGGCTCGCGCTCGCGCGCCTACGCCGTCACCGGGGACCACCTCGCCGAGGAGCCCTACTGCGCCTACGAACCGCTCGGGGGTCCGCTGCTCGACACTACCGGGGCGCCGGCATGACCGGCTCGGTGCGGTGGACGTCGGGGTCGCCCTGGGACGTGACCCGCCCGACGCGGTGTGGCGGCTCACGATCCGTCCGTTGTCGGTCCTGCTGGTGATCCTGCTGGTCGCCGCACGCCCGATGGGGACGGCCATGGGGCCCTGACCGACCGGACCAAGGCGCCCTGCGTCGACGGAGCACCCGGGGGATAGGCCAGGCAGCGAGCGTCCCTGCTCCCGGTCGGAGCGGGCTCGAGGGGAGGAGCGACCGTGACCGAGCCCCGCGAACGCATCCGCCAGCACCTGCAGGTGCTGGTCGAGGACATCGGCGCGCGCCCTCCCGGCTCGCCGGCGAACCGGCGGGCCACCGCCTATGTCGAGCAGGTGCTCACCGCCGCCGGCCATCCCCCCATCGCCGCACCCTTCACGACGAGGTGGTGGGAACCGGGTCCGGGCCGTCTCGAGGTTGCCGGCGCGGGCTACACGGTGACACCGAACCCCTACAGCCCC
>SLQK01000271.1 GCA_007131525.1 Nitriliruptoraceae bacterium
ACCCCGCCGCGACTTCCGCGTGCTCACCCGGCGACGCGGCGGCTACGACGGTGCCTCGATGGTGGACATCCAGCTGCAGGTCGCCGCCACCGGCGCGCTGGTGTGGTCGCAGACCTTCTCCGACGCCCAGCAGGCCGACGAGTTCCAGCGCGAGCTCGAGGACGACCTGGCGTCGATGGATGCGACGTCGTTCCGGCGGAAGTACGGCGTCCCCGCGAGCACATGACCACCGGCGCGTGGGTCGCCACACCGAGGACCGCGGCCCTCCCCGCACTCGTCCTCGACCCGGTCGCGACGCCCCGGGATGGTGACGGCCGGGTCGATGTCGACGCCTGCGTGCAGGCGCTGGGTCCCGCCGATGTCCTGGAGAGCGCCGACGGTTCGGGGTGGCACTACGTGCTGCCCCACGGTCGGTGGCGCCTGACCGACGACGGCCGACGCAGCTGGCTGGAGGCCGCGGGCCGACGGGTCCGCGACCTGGGCTCCGATCCCTTCGCGGCGATCGACCACGTCGGTGCCGAGCTGGGAGCCCATCCCGAGGCCCCCGCCGACCCGGACCTGCCACCCCTGACGGGCGGGCTGGTCGGTGCGCTGGCCTACGACCTCGCCCGCCGCGTGGAGCACCTGCCCCGGCTCGCGGTCGACGACCGCTCCGGCCCCCTGCTGTCACTCCGGGTCGCCGAGGTGGTGTGCGCGGTCACGCCGGCGCGTGATCGGGCGCTGCTGGTGGCACGACCGCTGCCCCCCAGCCTCGCCGGCGGTGAGGACCCACGGCGACGTGCCCGGGACGCGGTGGTCAACGCACGGGACCGGCTGGCCGCGGCCGACCGACGACGGCAGGAGGGGCGGTCACGGTCCCGTGTCGAGCCGACCCGGGTGCCGCCACAGGTCGCCTGGACCAGCCTCCCCCGAGCCGACCACCTCGCGGCCATCGAGGCGCTCCTCGCGGCCATCGGGGCCGGACGGGTGTTCCAGGTCAACCTGGCACAGCGGCTGTCGGCCCGGTGGTCCGGGGACGTCCACGGCCTGTACCGGGCGCTGCGGTCGGTCTCACCGGCGGCCTTCGGGGCGGCCCTCCCCGACGTCGGTGTGGCCTCGATCTCGCCCGAGACCTTCCTCGCGGTCGACGGGCCAGCGGTGCGGACCCGACCGATCAAGGGCACCCGGCCACGGGCCCGGGACGCGGCGCTGGACGCCGCCCTGGCCGACGACCTGGCAACCGCGGCCAAGGACCGTGCCGAGAACGTCATGGTCGTCGACCTCGAGCGCAACGACCTCGGCCGGGTCTGTCGCCCCGGCTCCATCGGGGTCCCGGAGCTGACCCGGGTGGAGGCCCATCCGACGGTGTGGCACCTGGTGTCGACGGTCGAGGGTGAGCTGACCGCCGGGACGGGGTACGGCGCGCTGCTGCGGGCCACCTTCCCCTGCGGCTCCATCACCGGCGCGCCGAAGATCGCCGCGATGTCGCTGATCGAGCAACTGGAGCGGGTCCGCCGCCGGTGGTACTGCGGGGCGATCGGGTTCCTGTCCCCCGGTCACGCCCGTCTGTCGGTGGCGATCAGGACCGCCACACTGCACCCGGACGGCGTCGTCGACCACGGGGCGGGTGGTGGCATCGTCGCCGACTCCGATCCGAGCAGCGAGCACGCGGAGACGCTGGACAAGGCGGCGGCGTTCCTGCGGGCCGTCAGCGCGATCCGGGTCGCCGATGGGCCCCCGAGCGCGGGTGGCGAGCCGGCCAGGTCGCACACCCGGGTGCTGCGCACGTGAGCGAGACGATGGTGTGGGTGGATGGACGGCTCGTGCCGGCCGCCCGTGCCACGGTCAGCGCGCTCGACCGCGGGCTCCGCTCGGGTGAGGGCCTCTACGAGACCCTGCGGGTCCGCCGGCGGCGCGCCTTCCGGCTCGCGGCGCACCTGGAACGGCTGGAGGCCGGGGCCGCCATCCTCACGATCCCGATCGAGTCGGCCGCGGTGCGGGCCGGGATCGCCGCGGTGGTCACGGCCAACGACCACCTCGGCGACGACGTCGTGGTGCGCGTCACCTGCACCGCCGGGCCCCTGGACCTGACGACACCCTTCCCGGGGACCGGGGTCGGCCCGCCGACGGTCGTGCTCACGGCCCAGCGGACGCGTGCGCCGGACGCACCTCCTCGACCGCCGGCCCGCGGGCACCTCGTCGACCTACGACGCGAGCTCCCGACGGTCAAGTCGACGGCGTCCCTGCTGTCGCTGGTCGCCCAGCGCGAGGCACGTGCCCACGGCGCCAGCGACGCCATCCTGTGCGACCCGGAAGGACGGCCCCTGGAGGCGGCCGCGGCCAACCTCGCCGCCGTCGTGGACGGCCAGCTGGTCACCGCTCCGATCAGCGCCGGGATCCTCGGAGGGGTCACCCGCACAGCCCTGTGCGAGGTGGCGACCGGCTGCGGCCTGGTCGTCACGGAGCGGACGCTGGAACGTGGGGAGCTGCTGGGCGCCGAGGAGGCGCTGCTGACCTCCGCGGTGCGGGGTGTGCAGCCACTGGTGCGGGTCGACGGGCAACCGATCGGCGACGGCACGCCCGGCCCGGTCACGGCCCGGCTACGGCAGGGGCTCGAGGACCTGATCGAGGCGACGGCCGAGCCGCTCGAGCTCAGCTGATCTCCAGCCGGCTGAACCGCACCCCGGCGTGGGTGCGGTAGCGCTTGTTCACCCCGATCAGCACCGGGGTCAGGGACTCGAGCACCATCGAGAGCCGGAGGGCCCCGACCGCGACCCCCCGCGCGCCCGCGATGCGATCGGCGAGGTCGACGACCAGGTCCACGGCGTCGGGATCGTCGCCCGCGACCAGGATGTCCTCGTCGACCGGCCGGTCCAGGGCACCGAGCACCGGCGCGGCGACGGTGTTGAACGCGGACACGACGCGGGCCTCGGGGAACCGCCCGGCGATGTGCTCGGCGATGGAGCCCTCCTCGATCATGATCGGGTAGGCCCCGCGGCGGTCGAAGGCGAGCGGGTTGACCATCGAGACGATGATCGACCGGGTCGCGGTCTCGGCGATCGAGTCCAGGTTGGCCTCGAACCCGTCGAAGGGGACGGCGAGCACGACGACGGGTGCGGCCCCGGCGGTGGCGTTGTCGGTGCCGGTGATCGCCGCGGCGTCAGCTCCGAGCTCCTCGGTGAGCGCCGCCGCGACGGATGCCCCGCGCGCCGCGTCCCGGGAGCCGATCACCACCTCGACGCCGGCGAGGGCCAGGCGGGCCGCCAACCCGCGCCCCATCGCTCCGGTGCCGCCGATGATCGCAACAGGTCGTGACATCTCTGCTCCTTGCGGGTGCGGGGACGGGAGCGGCCCTGGCGCGCGCAGCCTCGACCGACCAGGGACGGTCCATGGGCAGGTCAGGGACGTGCCAAGGACTCGGCAGGCCACAGCGGGCGCTGTCGGGCTAGACTGCGCTCGCGGCGCCGGCAGGCTAGCCGGCCCGCGCAGTGGCGACGCGCTCGGCACCTGGCGGTCCGGGCCGTTGGTCGGTGATCGCCGACGAGGGAGGCCGAGGTGCCAGCGCGACCCGACGCCGGTCTGCGTTGGCACCGCACGACCATCGCCGGGCGGACCGTGGCCTACGGTGATGCCGGTGACGGCCCAGCGGTGGTGTTCCTGCACGGGTGGGGCCTGACGGCCCGCTCCTACGCCCAGACCTTCCCGCTGATCGCCGCCAGCGGATCCCGGGTGATCGCGCCGGCGTTGCCGGGCTTCGGACGCAGCGACCCGCTGGACGGCGAGTACACCTTCCCGCGCCTGGCCACCTGGGTGCTCGAACTCCTCGACACCCTCGACCTGCGTGATCCCGTCACCCTGGTCGGGCACTCCTTCGGTGGCGGGGTCGCGACGGCGACCGCCTGGGAGCAGCCCGAGCGGGTGCGCGCGCTCGTGCTCGTCAACTCCGTGGGCGGCTCGGTGTGGAAGGAGTCACGCAAGGGGCTCCGCAGCCTGTCTGACCGCCCGCTGTGGGACTGGGGCCTGCACCTGCCGGGCGAGTTCCGGCAGCGCAACTACCGACGCGTCCTGCCGGTCGTCGTGCGCGACCTGGTCGGCAACGCCCTCGCCAACCCGGGGGCGATGCGCCGCGCGGGCGAGCTCGCGCGCACCGCCGACCTGCGGGTCGAGCTGACCACCCTCGCGGAACGCGGCCTCCCGGTCTCCATCCTGTGGGGGTCGGAGGACCAGGTGGTGCCGGAGGCGACCTTCCTTGCGATGTGCGACGCGGCCGGCGCCCCAGGCGACATCATCCCCGAGGCCGGCCACTCCTGGTTGATCGCGGACCCCGAGGGCTTCGGCGAGCTGGTCACCAACTCCCTGACGGTCCAGCAGACCCTGGCCGAGCGCACGGCCGACCCCGGTCGTCCCCGCGAGGAGCAGGACCAGGTCGGTCGCAGCGCCTGACGGCACCGCCCCGGTCCGGTGACGGGCCAGATCTCGGGCCCGCTCCCGGGTCCGGACGCCTGACGGTGCCGGACCCGAGGTCGGGCCGTGGGGGTCATCCGGTGTTCTGCAGCCCTGCCGACAGCCCTGCCACCGTGGTCTTGACCACCAGCTGATCGAAGGGATCGGGCTCGTCCTGCGACCGCAGACGGGCCAGGGTCGCGAGCTGCAGGAGCGACAGGGCGTCGATGTCGGACCGACGCAGCGACACCGCCGCGCGGAGCGCGGGCTGACGCTCGAGCAGCGACTCCTGACCGGTGACCTTGAGCAGCCACTCCTCGGTCAGCTCCCACTCCGTCATGATGGCCTCGGTCAGCCCGGCGTCGTTGCCCAGCTCCAGCGCGTAGCGACCGAGGAGCTTGTCGGCCTTGGCCAGGCTCATCTCGGCCATCTCCAGCACGGGCTGGAAGAACGGCCACTCGCGGCGCATGGCCCGCAGCAGGTCCAAGCCCCCCTCCTGCTCGCCGACCGTCGCCAGGCCCGTCCCGACGCCGTACCAACCGGTGAGGTTCACGCGGCTCTGGGACCAGGCGAACACCCACGGGATCGCACGCAGCGACGACAGGTCACGGGCCTTGGTCCGGTGCGCCGGACGGGACCCGATGGCCAGCTGGCCGATCTCGTCGTAGGGGGTCGCCAGGGTGAAGAACTCCGCGAAGCCCTCGGCGTCGATCAGGTCCCGGAAGCGGCGCTCGCTGGCGACGGCCATCTGGCTGGCCACCTCGGCGAACCGTTCCTCCTGTCGCCACGCACGCTCCTCAGCGTGGGGGGTCGAGGTCGCCATGACCGCGTTCACGGTGCGCTCCAGATGACGACGCCCGGTGTTCACCGAGCGGTACCGCGCGAAGATGACCTCGCCCTGCTCGGTGACCTTGAACCGCCCGTCGACCGAGCCGCCCCCCTGGCCCCGGATCGCGCGGTTGAGCGGACCACCGCCACGGCCCATCGAGCCACCGCGACCGTGGAAGAAGGTCAGCTTGATGTCCTGCTCACGGGCCCAGCGGGCGAGCTGGCCCTGCAGCTGGTGCAGCGCGACGTGCGCGGCCAGCAGGCCGGCGTCCTTCGCCGAGTCGGAGTAGCCGATCATGACCTCGAGCTCGCGCCCGGCCGCCTCGAGCCGGTCCCGCTCCCCCGGCGCGGCGAGCACCTCCTCGAGGACCTCAGGCGCGCGTTGCAGGTCGGCCCGGGTCTCGAACAGCGGGACGACGCTCAGCCGGAAGTCCGCGAGCTCCTCGTCGGTCAGCGCGGCACGGACCAGCGCCCGCACCGCCAGCAGGTCGGCGGCGGTGGTCGTGAAGGAGATGATGTAGCGGAAGCACGCCTCGGGGCCGTAGCGCTGCTGCAGGTCCCACATCGCCCGGACCGTGTCCAGCACCTCGCGGGCCTCATCGCTGGTCGGCTCGGTGCCCTCGGGCCAGCCGTCCTGGATCAGCTGTGCCAGCGCCGTCACGTCGCCGGCCGTACCGGGCCGCAGGTCGTCCAGCACCCGCCGGTGGACCGCGGAGTGCTGCCGGACCTCCAGGGAGGCGAGGTGGAACCCGAAGGTCTCCGCGCGCCACCGCAGGTCCTGGATCACCCCGTAGGCCAGCCGCGGGTTGCCGCCATCCAGCAGCGAGCGCTGCACCAACGCGAGCTCGGCGATGAACCGGTCCGGCCCGTCGTAGGCACCCTGCTCACCGAGCCGGGTCGCGCGGAGCCGGTCGGCGACCAGCTCGAGCTTGTGGCGGTAGGGCTGCTCCGGTGCGACGCGCTCCAGCTCCGCTGCGGCCTCGGGCGCCCGCGCCCGATCGTCGGCCAGGCTCCGCTCGAGCTCCTCGCTGACAGGGGCACCGCTCGCCGGGTCCGCCGTCAGGCTCAGCGCCACGGCCCGGGTGTGCTCCTCCAGCCGCCCCAACGCCTCCTCGGCGTAGCGCCGTCCGGCCTCACGGGTCACGTCAGCGGTCACGAAGGGGTTGCCGTCCCGGTCGCCGCCGACCCAGCTCCCGTAGCGCAGGAAGGCGCCCGTGAGCGGCTCCCGGCCCCCGGCCATGGTGGGATCGAGGGCGCGGTCCACCTCCCGGTAGACGTCGGCGACCACGAGGAAGACCTGGTGACCGAGCACCCCGATCACGCGCTCCACCTCGTCGATCGGCTGGGGCCGCGTGGGGCGGAACGGTGAGGTGCGCCACAGGTTCGTGACCTCCTCCACCAACCGTCGGCGGATGTCCTGGATCAGGGCGTCGTCGACCTCGATCTCGTCGAAGCGCTTCAGCTCGGCGGCGATCCGTCGCAGGATCTGGGTGACCGAGCGGCGTCGTGCCTCGGTCGGGTGCGCGGTGAACACGGGGTGGATGCGCAGTCGTTGCACGAGCCGGCGGGTGTCGTGCTTGCCGATCAGCGCGGTGACCTCGCTGACCCCGGCGACGATGCCCTCGCCATCGACCTGACCGGCGCGGCCCTTCATCCGGCTGGTCTTGATCCGCTGCCGGTCCTCGGCGATGTTGAGCAGCAGGCAGTGGGCCGTGAGCGCGTAGGCGATCTTGCGCGCGACGTCGGGATCGAGCTTGCCGACCTCGGTCAGCAGCTCGTCGACCGAGCCGCTCCCGGTCGTGCGCTGCCGGCTCACGGCGTTGCGGAGCCAGGTGACCTTGTCGACGAAGTCCTGCCCTTCACACTCGGCCAGGGCGTCCTCGAGGACGCCGGCCAGCAGCGTCACCTCGTACTGGAGCCCCTCGGGCAGCTGCGGCGGCAGGGGGCGCAAGGGGTGGTGCGTGGCCACGTTCGTCCCATCATCGACGGCGTCACGGTGCGACCTACGCTAGTCAGCAGCACGACGACGCTCGACCCTGCTGCCCTGTCCGGAGGTCCCTGGTGGCACGGTGCCATCCGGCTCCGCGCCGGTGCTGCCCCGTGGCGTCTCGGTCGCGACGGGTCAGTCCTCGTCGAGGTCCTCGAGCCCGAGCATGACCGTCCGTCGGCGATGTCCGGTCAGCACCTCCATCGCCAGGCGCTTGACCTGGGCCTCCCCGGTGGTGCCCTGCTCCGCGGCGGCGCCGGCGAACAGCACCTTCAGCGCGTCCGTCTCGCCCATCGCCTCCTGGTAGCTCGTCAGCGCCCGCCCCAGCAGGTCGCCGGAGAGCTGACGGGCCCGGCGGACCGAGTCCTCGTCGACCAGCTGCGCCTTGAGCTGCTCGACGGCTGCGGCCTCGAAGACGTCCCGACCGCCGATGGCCTCCCTGACCAGCTGGGCGGTGTCACCATCGAGGACCGGCGCGATCGCGGCGGCGAAGTCGGCGGCGATCGGGAGGCCGAGCGCGAAGAACACGCTGGCGCCGAACCAATCGTCCAGGGGTGCCCGGTCGAAGTAGGCGTCGAAGTGGGGCTTCATGGCGTCCATGACCTGCTCGGGCTCATCGACCCGTCCCGAAAGGTCGGCCAGGAGCGCCCGGTAGGCCGCGAGCTCGTGCTCGACGACCGTGGCGGCACCGTCGGCGGTGGCAGCGTCAGGCGCCACCGCGATGACCCGTGCGGCCGCGTCGATCGCCCGCAGCTGGCCGTAGGCCAGAGCGCCGAGGAGCTCGACGGTCGCCGCCGCTCGGGCTTCGGGGGTCGGTGCGTGGGTGGTGTCGCTCACGTTCAGGTCGCCCTCCGCGGCCGCCATCCGAGCCGCTCCGAGATCTCCCGCGCGGACCGCAGCACGCGCAGCGCGATGGACTCCGGCTCCGGGAGCCGGGCCGTGGGGGCCACGATACCCACCGCGGCCACGGCCTTGCCCGTGTGATCGAACACCGGCGCGGCGACGCCCGACGCCCCAGGCTCGAGCTCGTCACGGGTGTAGGCGACCCCCCGTTGGCGCACCGACTGCAGCTCGGGGCTGCGGGCGCCCTCCGGGAGGAAGGCCAGCAGCGCCTTGCCGTGGGCCGCGACACCCAGGGGGTGCCGGAACCCGACCCGGTAGTTGACCTGCACGAACCGGTCGCCGGGCTCGATGACCTCCACCACGACCAGGTCGTCGCGGTCGCGGACCGCGAGGCAGGCGGTCTCGCCCGTGTCGTCCGACAGCGACCGCAGCGGGGGCCCGGCCAGACGCCGGACCTCCAACCCCTGCGCGGCCCGGACACCGAGCTCCAGCATCGACAGGCCGAGCCGGTAGCGGCGGGTCTCCGCATCCCGGGTCACGAAACCCTCGGCGACGAGGGTGTCGAGCAGGCGGTAGAGCACCGCCCGGTCGAGCCCCGTGCTCTCGGCCAGCCCCGAGACGGTCGCACCGTCGTTGTGCTCCCCCAGCGCGTTGAGTAACGACAGGCCCCGGGACAGGGTGCGCGATCCGCTGGATCGCCGACCGCTCCTGGCGTCGACCTCGGTCTCGCTCACGGGACTCCCTCCTCCCGTCGCAGGTCGTGACACCGGGTGGACCGGTGCCACCGGGGGCCTGCGCGGGGTCCGCGTTGCCGCACACCGGCGTGCGGTGGTCGCGTGAGTGTGCTGCGCGACCCGCGCACGGTCAAGGCCTGGAGCCCGGCTGGACGGCCGGTCACCGCGAACTGGCCGGGTGTCTGAGCGCCCGCGACGCAGCCTCCCGGGCGAGGTGTGACCCATCGCTACCATCCGCGACGTGGCGGCAGACGTCACGATCCCGACGACAAGGACGGTCCGTGGCCGAGGAGATCGAGAAGCTACTGGGTGGCACACGCCGCGCCTTCGACACGCTGTTCGAGTCGCGCATCCTGTTCCTCAAGGGGCCCCTGGAGGACGATGTCGCCGACAACCTCGTGGCGCAGCTGCTCGCCCTCGACGCGGCCAGCAACGAGGACATCACCCTCTACATCAACTCCCCCGGCGGGATCATCACGGGGATGTTCGCGATCTACGACTCCATGCGGCTGCTGAAGAGCAAGGTGAACGTCCGCTGCATCGGCCTGGCAGCCTCGGCCGGCGCGTTCCTGCTGGCGACCGGGACCGGCACCCGCTCGGCGACGGAGAACGCCCGCATCATGATCCACCAGCCGCTCGGCGGCGCCCGGGGGACGGCCAAGGACATCGAGATCCAGGCCAAGAACATCGTGTGGATCCGTGAGCGGATCAACGAGATCCTGGCGGAGCGGACCGGGCAGTCGCTGGAGACGATCCAGAAGGACACCGACCGCGACAAGTGGATGACCGCCGCCGAGGCCCTGGAGTACGGCCTGATCGACGAGGTCATCGAGCCGGGTCGCGGCAGCTGACGGACAGGCCCCTGGTGAACCACGGCGACGCGCTGGCCGCCCTCCCGGGCCCCGCCGCCGTGCGCGTTGCGCTGCTCGAGTGCGACCACACCGACCCTGCGTTGCGGGGGATCGACGGCGACTACGCCGACATGTTCAGCCGGCTGCTGGCTCGGCACGCACCCGCCCTCGAGCTCACACGCTTCGACGTGGTCGGTGGCGACCCGCTGCCGCCGCTCGACGCCTTCGACGCCTACCTGGTCACCGGGTCCCGGTTCGACGCCGTGGCGGACGACGACTGGATCCGGGGGCTGGCCGCGTTCCTGCGTGGGCTGCACGACCAGCGGACGCCGACCGTCGGCATCTGCTTCGGTCACCAGCTGATCGCCCACGCCCTGGGCGGCCAGGTCGAGAGAGCGGCATCCGGCTGGGGGGTGGGGGTCCGCGACGCGTGGGTCACGGCCTCCGGTGCCCGCGAGCCCGGCCTCCCCGACCGCTTCCGGTTGCTCCACAGCCACCAGGATCAGGTCCTCGACCCGCCGCCCGGCGGGGAGGTGCTGGCGGCCAGCGCGCACGCGCCGGTCGCGGCGCTGCGCGCCGGGTCCCTGCTCGGCTTCCAGGGCCATCCGGAGTTCACCCCGCGCTACGCCGCCGCGCTGATGACCAGTCGTAGCGACCGGATCGATGCCGAGGTGATCGCCGAGGCCCGCCAGACGCTGGCCACCCCGACCGACCACGGGCCCATCACCCGGTGGATCGCGGACCACCTCGCCGGAGGGACAGCGTGAGCGCCCGCCGCCTGGCCGTCTCCCTGGACGCGGTGGTCCTGGCCGTCACCGACGACACCCCCCGGGTCCTGGTCACCGGGGACCGGGACACGCTGCCGGCGCTGCCGTCGGGGCCGTTGGACGTCGACCACGACGCCACGCTCGAACGGGGCCTCCGCCGCTACGTGCGGGAGCAGACCGGCCTGGAGCTGGGCTACGTCGAGCAGCTCTACACCTTCGGGGACCGGGACCGCGCCCCGGACGCCGACCGCATGCGGCGGCTCAGCGTGGGCTACCTCGCCCTGGTCCACGAGACGGCTGCAGCCACCGGCACCCGCTGGGCCGACGTCCACGAGTTCCTCCCCTGGGAGGACCACCGCAACGGCAGCCCGGAGATCGTCGACGACCTGCAGGCCAGGTTGGCGACCTGGGCCGGCGCCGACCGCCAACGTCGCCACCGCATCACCATCACCTTCGGTCCCCCCTGGGACGGCATCCGGGCGTTGGAGCGCTACGAGCTGCTCTACGGCGTCGGCCTCGTCGATGAGCGCGCCCACGACGACCACCGGCCGACGTCCGCGCCGGGTGCCGGCCAGGCCATGCGTGACGACCACCGCCGCATCCTGGCGACCGCCATCGGCCGCATCCGCGGCAAGCTCACCTACCGGCCGATCGTGTTCGAGCTGGTTGGCGAGCCCTTCACCCTCCTCGAGCTCCAGCGCACCGTCGAGGCGCTATCGGGCGTCGGCCTGCACAAGCAGAACTTCCGCCGCCTCGTGCTCGGGTCGGGGCTCGTCGAGGGCACCGGGGAGACACGGCAGACCGGCGCCGGCCGTCCGGCCCAGCTGTTCCGCTACCGCCCCGAGGTCCAGCTGGAGCGGCCCCGGCCCGGTCTCGGCCAGCCCTACCGCTGAGCCCCGTTGGCAGCCGCACGGACAGGTTGGTAACCTCCCAGTTATGCTCAGCGCGAGCATAATGCTGCAGGGAGCCGCACATGTCCGTCACCGCCACCGCCCGCACGCGCCTGCCGGTCCTCCCAGCCGATCGGCTGGCTGGGATCCTGCCCGAGATCGAGCGCCACATCGTCGAGCCGATCATCGACGACATCGAGCGGCTGAAGCAGGAACGCGACGCCATCGTGCTCGCCCACAACTACATGACCCCCGACATCTTCCACGGGGTCGCGGACCTCGCGGGTGACTCCCTGCAGCTCGCCCGGATGGCCGCGGAGACCGACGCCTCGGTGATCGTGATGGCCGGCGTGCACTTCATGGCCGAGACCGCGAAGATCCTCTCCCCCGAGCGCACCGTGCTGATCCCGGACCTCAAGGCCGGCTGCTCGCTGGCGGAGTCCATCACCCCCGCCGACATCGCCGAGCTGCGGCGCGCCCACCCCGGCGCGCCGGTGGTCACCTACGTCAACACCTCCGCCGCGGTCAAGGCCGCCTCCGACATCACCTGCACCTCCTCCAACGCCGTCGAGGTGGTCCGCTCGCTCGGCACGGACAAGGTCATCTTCATCCCCGACCG
>SLQK01000012.1 GCA_007131525.1 Nitriliruptoraceae bacterium
CGGGGAGGTCGACCACGACCAGCCCGTCGGGCAGGGCGCCGGGGACCTCCCGCCGGTCGTCGATGACGAGCCAGTCGAGGAGCCGGCGGGTCGGCGGATCGAGGCGTGCGGTGACGGCCACGGGATGGTCGGTGGTCGGACGACGGACGCCTTCGACCACCACCTCGGTGCCGACCAGCTGGTTGACGAGGGCGGACTTGCCGACCCCGGTGCCCCCGGCCAGCGCCGCGACCGTGATGCCGTCACCGAGTGCCAGGCGCTCACGGACGTGGTCGCGCAGCTCGCGGAGCCGCGCGACGTCCTCCTCGGTGCAGCGACCGTCCGCCAGCTCGATGGCGGTGTCCAGTGCGGTCTGCCACGGTGCCGTCGGGACGGCGTGCTCACCCGCCGCGGCCGGCAGGGATGGCACGGCGCGGTCGCCCGGGCTCACCTGCCACCCCGCACGTGCTCGTCCAGGGCCGCCACCACCTGCTGGGGTGGCCGGGCGGCCCCGATCGCGTCGTCGAAGGGTCGGCGCTCAGCCGCGGTCAGCGTGGCCACGCGGCGCTGCAGGTCGGTCCGCATCTCCTCCAGCAGCCGCGTGACGTTGTGCTCGCCGAGCAGCTTGGTCAGCAGCCACTGGCTGGTCGCGGCCGCGCCGGCTGCGATGCCGACCTCGCCTGCGGTCAGACCGCCGGAGACGGTGAACAGGACCAGGATCGCCGAGGTCGCCACGGAGTTGATCGCCAACGTCGCCCGGCGGGCCCGCACCTTGCGGGGCGTGCCCACCTCCTCGATCAGCTCGGTGGTGGCCGCCTGCCAGGCGTCGACCATGGTGCGCAGCGACCGCTGCCGGTCGCTCGCGGCCTGCCGCAGCCGGGGGTGGCGCTCCAGCAGGTGCAGCCCCGCCCGGTCGGCCTCCAGGTCGCGGCGCGTGGCGACCGTCGCCCGCTCGAGCAGGCGGTCGAGGATGCGGATGAGCTCGTCGCCGATCTCGGCCTGGACCTGCTCGGCCCGGCCGCTGGCGGCGAGCCCCAGCCGGTCGCGCACGAGCCCACCGAGCTGGGTGGCGGTGGTCTGCACCTTCAGCAGCAGCTCGCTGCCGCCGACCAGCCGACGCCAGCTGTCCAGCACCTCGGCCCGGAGCGACAGTCCGGCCTCGAGCTCGGCGTCGAGGCCCGGGGCGACCTCCGCGAACCGGGCGTCCACGAGGCGGTCGAGGCGGTCGGCGTGCTCGAGCTCCTCGCGGACCGCCCGGTCGATCGTCCCGAGCTCCGCGGGCACCGCAGCAGCCAGACCGGTCAGGGCTCGGTCGCGGATCCGACGTCGCTGCTCGACGGGCGCGAGCGCGGCCAGCCAGTCGCGCAGCGGGGCGACGGCGGAGGGTGGCAGCTGGTCGTCGACCACCTCGGTGTGGTCGATGCCGAACAGGCGGTTGAGGTGGACGCCCTGGTCCGCGATCAGCCGGGTGGCGTCGGTGAGCAGCTCGTCGCGCTGGCCCGCGGGGAGCTGGGTGACGGCCACGCCGAGGAGCGCCTGCCGACGCTCGGCCCGTCGCAGGTAGCTCATGCCGACCTCGTCGGCGTAGGTCCGCGCGGTGGCGAGCCAGACCCACACGTCGGCGGCGTCCAGCGCCCGGTCGGCCAACCACCGGTTGGCGTGCTCCACCGAGTCGATGTCGGGGGTGTCCAGCACCGCGACGCCGCGGGGCAGGGCGTCGCTGGTGGCCAGCAGCAGGGTCCGCTCCCCCGCCGCCTGCGCGGCCTTGGCGGCCTCCACACGAACGAGCCCCTCGAGGACCCGGTCCGAGGCGAACCATGGGTGATCGTCGCCGTGGCAGACGAGCGTGGGCAGGCGGGTCGTCGGGCGGACGACCCCCGCCAACGCCACCCTGCTGCCCACCAGGGTGTTCACCGTGGTCGACTTGCCCGCGCCGGAGCCGCCGCCGACCACCACGAGCAGGGGCGCGTCGGGCGCGGCGGCCCGGGTGCCCACGCCCCGCAGCAACCGCCCCACCCGGTCGCGTTCCCGGCCGAGCTCCGCTGCCGCCGCGCCCGACAACACGAAGCCGAGCCGGTCGAGGGCATCGGCCAGGCCGGACAACGACCGGGCGCGGTCGTCGATCGGATCCTGCACGGTCATCGGCATGCCTGGCCTGCGGCGGAGGGGCAGGGTGACGTGCCGCCCCGGGGACAGCCAAGCAGCCGAGGTGGCACGCTGCTGCCGGGCGGGCTGTCCTGGGCACCGCTCGGTCCGAGCCGGCATGCTGCGAGGGAGCCGACCCCGGCCAGCGACCATGGTGGAGCGGACCCAGATGATCCCAGCCCGCGCGCTCCGGGTCGTCGCCGCCGTGCTGCTGGTGGGGTTGGTGGTGGCCGCGGCCGGCCCCGTGAGCCTGCGGCTGGTGGCGCTGGTCAGCGTCGCCGATGGGCTCGGCTTCGACCCGCCCCGCCCCCTGGCCCCCGAGGTGGTGCGTGACGCGGAGGTGCTGGGTGGGGTCGAGGTCGACCGGTACCGGCCGGTGGCGGCCGAGCGCCGCGGCCGGCTGCCGGACGACGTGACCCGCTCGACACCGCGGGCGGCCTCCCGCCCGGCGATCGTCCTGCTGCCCGGCGCGACCCCTCCAGGTCGCGACGACCGTCGGGTGGTGGCGATCGCCACCGCCGTCGCCCGGGCCGACCGGGTGGTGATCGTCCCGGAGCTCGAGGTCTACGACGAGCAGCTGCTGCCCGCCGACATCGAGCGGATCACCGAGGTCGCCCTCGCCGCCGCGGCCGAGCACCCGGGGGTCGTGCTGGCCGGGCTCTCCTTCGGTGGGAGCCTGGGGGCGATCGCGGCTGCCGACCCCCGGCTCACCGAGGAGGTGCGCCTGGTCGCCACCTTCGGTGCCTACGCCGACCTGGCCGGCGTCGTGCAGGCGGTCACGACCGGGGTCTCGCTGGTCGACGGGGAGCGGGTGGGCTGGGATCCCGATCCGCGTGCCGCGGACGTGGTCAGGGAGCAGGTCCTCGGGCTGCTCGAGCCGGCTGACCGCCGGCGGGTGGCCGCGACCCTCGACGACGACCTCGACGTCGCTGCGCTGCGGTCCGAGCTCCGCGCGGTCCACGC
>SLQK01000111.1 GCA_007131525.1 Nitriliruptoraceae bacterium
ACGCCGCGGGTGCTCGGATCGGCGGCCAGCAGCGCCGTCTCGTCGGGTGGGAGCACCGCCGGTGCCGTCACGGGCTGACCGACGCGGGCGTTGACGAGGTCGGTGCGCATCTCGCCCGCGCTCTGGTAGCGGTTCACCGGGTTCTTGGCCAGCGCCCGCATCGCGATCGCCTCGGCTGCCGGCGAGATGGAGGGGTCCAGCTCCCGCGGTGGTCGCGGCTGCTCCTGCACGTGCTGGTAGGCCACCGTCACCGGCGAGTCGCCCGCGAAGGGCTGCTGGCCGGTGAGCGACTCGTAGAGCACGACGCCGAGGGAGTACAGGTCGCTGCGCGCGTCGACGCCCAGTCCCTGGGCCTGCTCCGGGGAGAGGTAGGCGGCGGTGCCGAGCACGGCAGCGGTGCGGGTGACGGTCTCGTTGTCCACGGCTCGGGCGATCCCGAAGTCGGTCACCTTCACCGACCCGTCATCGGCCAGCAGGATGTTGCCGGGCTTGATGTCACGGTGGATCAGCCCGCGCTCGTGCGCGTAGCTCAGCGCCGAGCAGACGTCGGCGACGACCTCCAGCGCCCGGTCCTCGGTGAGCCCGCCAGCGGCGATGGCCTGCTGCAGGGAGCGTCCCTCCACCAGCTCCATCACGATGTAGGGCTGCCCCTGATCCGCTCCGGTGTCGTAGACGGCGACCAGGTTCGGGTGGTTCAGCCGGGCGACGTGGCGGGCCTCGTCCTGGAAGCGCCGGGTGAAGGTCTCGTCCTCACGGAAGCGCTCCAGGAGCAGCTTGATCGCCACCTCGCGGCCCAGGGTGTGGTCGTAGGCCGCGTGGACCTCGGCCATGCCCCCTCGTCCGATGACACGTCGCAGCTCGTAGCGCCCGGCCAGGACGCGTCCTTCGCTCACGGGGTTCCTCCAGGCTGGTGAGGACTGGCCGAGGCTAGCAACGCCTCGGGTCAGTCTCGGATGGCCGCGGTCATCACGGCCCGTGCGATCGGGGCGGCGATGGCCCCGCCACCGCCGTCGGCGTCGGGGACGGCGACGGCCACGGCGACCTCGTCGCCCGCGAAGCCGATGAACCAGGCGACCGGGCGGGCACCCGGTGCCGTCTGGGCCGTGCCGGTCTTTCCGCCCACCTCGACACCGTCGATGGCGGCGCTGCTTCCCGTAGCACCGGGTCCGGTGACCGCGTCGACCATCAGGCTGCGGAGTTGCTGAGCGGTGCGGGGTGAGACGGGGCGTCCGTCTCCGGGGGGTCCCTCCCATCGGCCGATGTCGGGGCCCCGCAGGACGGCGCCGTCGGGCCCTCGCACCGTCTGGACCAGGTGGGGACGCAGCAGCTGGCCGCCGTTGGCGACGGTGGCGGCGACCATGGCCATCTGCAGGACCGTGGCCTGCACGTCGCGCTGCCCGATAGCGCTCTGGGCGGTCGCCGGCACGTCCTGCTCGAGGGGGATCCTGCTGTCCGCGACCGGGAGCTCGAGCGGCGGGGTCCGGTTGAAGCCGAACGCCTCGGCCTGTGCGGCCAGCACGTCGTCCCCGAGCTCGAGGCCGAGGCGGGCGAAGACGGTGTTGCAGGAGCGGCGGAACCCCGTCTGCAGCGTGACCTCATCCCCCTCACCGCACCGGACCCCCCCGGCGTTGGAGATGTTCTGGGTGGTCTGGGGTACGTCGAAGGTGGCTTCGTTGGGGAAGGTCCGGGCCGGATCATCGCCGGCCTCCAGCGCCGCGGCCGCGACGAGCACCTTGAAGGTGGAGCCCGGCGGGTACAGCTCGCCTGTCGCGCGGTCGACCAGCGGCCGACTGGGATCGTCCCGCAGCGGTGCCCAGGCCTCGTTGATCTGCCGGGTGTCGTGGCTGGACAGGGGGTTGGGGTCGAAGGTGGGGTTGGCGTAGCTGGCCAGGATCGCACCCGTCCTCGGATCGATGGCCACCACCGCGCCCTCCCGACCGGCGAGGGCGTCGCGGGCGGCCTCCTGGGCGCGACGGTCGATCGTGAGCTCGACGGCGTTGCCGGGCCGCTGCGCGCCCCCCAGCAGTTCGCCGAGGTTCTGCGCGACCACCTCGGTGGTCCTGCCCGTCAGTTCCTCGTTGAGTGCCCGCTCCAGCCCCGAACGTTGCAGCACGATCGAGTAGTAGCCGGTGATGTGGGCGTACAGCTCCGGTTCGGGGTAGACCCGGAGGTAGCGGTACTGGCCGCCCTCGGTGGGCACGCTCCGGGCGATCGCCTCCTCACCCACCACGATCGGCCCGCGTTCGATCGCGTACTCGCGGATGATGACGCGCCGGTTGGCGGGGTGGTTGGCCAGCTCGTCAGCCTGGAGGAGCGTGATGACGTTCAGGTTGACGAACAGCGCGCCGAACAGCACGAGCACCACCGCGCCGATGCGACCGATCTGCCGGTTCATGGGCGTGCCCGCCCGGGCCCGGGCTGGGTGCTGCGGCCGAGCACCGCCGCGCGCGACTCGTCGCTGATCCGGAGCAGCAGTGCGATGAGCAGGTAGTTCGACAGCAGCGACGAGCCCCCGTAGGAGACGAAGGGCAGCGTGATGCCGGTCAACGGCACCAGGCGCGTCAACCCGCCGATGATCACGAAGGTCTGGAACGCGATGAGGACGGTCAGGCCCGTGGCCAGCAGGGTCGAGAACTCGTCGCGGGCGGTCTGCGCGATCTTCAGCCCCCGCATCGCGATGGTGAGGTAGAGGAGCAGGATCGCCGTCGCGCCGAGCAGGCCGAGCTCCTCACCGATCACCACGAAGATGGCGTCGGTCGCGGAGAAGGGCACGTCCTGCGGCCGGCCGAACCCGAGCCCGGTGCCTGTCAGCCCACCGGTGGCCAGGGCGAACAGGCTCTGTGCGAGCTGGTACGCGGTCCCCGTGACATCGGACCAGGGGTCGAGCCAGATGCTGACCCGTACGCGCACGTGCCCGAACAACCGGTAGGCGATGGTCGCCCCGATGGCGAAGGCGACCATCCCGAGGACGGGGTAGGCCATCCGACCGGTCGCGACGTAGAGCATCGCGAGGAACGCGCCGAAGAACAGCAGCGCGCTGCCGAGGTCACGGAGCCCGGCCATGATCACCAGGGCGGCCCCGGTGGCGACGAGCAGGGGAGCGAGGTGACGAGGGGCGGGGAGCAGGACGGGGCCGATCCGCTGGGTGGCGACCGACAGCAGGGCCCGGTTGCGCTCCAGGTACGCGGCCAGGAACACCACCATGGTCAGCTTGGCCAGCTCACCCGGCTGGAACCGCATGCCGAACACGTCGATCCACAGCTGGGCGCCGTTGATCACGCCGGCGGTCAGCCCCGGGATCAGCGGGGACAGCAGCAGCACGATCGTCAGCAGGCCGAAGGTGTACTGCAGGCGGCCGAGGACCCGGACCTCCCGCAGGAACAGCAGCAACGCGCAGAACGCGCCCACCGACACCGCGGTCCAGACCGCCTGGGCTGCTGCCAGCTCGCTGCCGGTGGCCAGGTCGACCCGCTGCACGAACACCAGGCCCAGGCCGTTGAGGAGGAAGGCGATGGGCAGCAGGATGGGGTCGGCGTCGGGTGCGGTGACCCGCACGGTGAGGTGTGCCACGGTGGCGATCGCCGCCAGAGCGAGACCGGTGACCAGCGCGGCCGGTGGGAGCTCGCTGGAGCGGGACCAGCCGAGGAGCACCCCCGCCGCTGAGGTGATCAGGACCGCACCCAGCAGCAGGCGTGCCTCGGTCGCACGTGGTGCATCCCCGATGACGACCGACCCCGTCGTCACGCGTCCGGGTCCTCGTCGGTGTCCTCGTCCTGGGTGTCGTCGTCCTCGGTGTCCGGGTCGGGCTCCTCCTCGATCTCGCGCAGCGGGATGTTGCGGACCAGGTTGCGGGCGTCTCCGAGGTCAGCGGCCGGGAAGCCCGACTCGAGCTGCGGCCGGTACCAGAGCTGGACCTCGTCGATGGTGACCTCGGAGCGTTCGGTGACCCGGTACAGCTCGAAGGGGCCGAGCTCCCGGTTGATGCCCTCGAAGATCACGACCTGATCGCCGTCGAGTCCGACGAAGAAGCTCCGGGACAGCAGGAACTGGGACCCGCCGAGGACCACCCCGGCGAACACCGCCAGTGCCAGCACGATCGCGGTCGCTTTCCCGAGGATCGCCCCCACCGACCGACGGTCGTCGCCCTGGTGGTCGACGAGTGGACCGCCCTTGTGCAGCGAGGCGTACCGGCCCATCTCCCCGGCCCAGTCGCCACTGCCGCTGTCGACCCGGCTCGAGATCGAGATGGTGCGGTGGCCCGAAGCCTGCTCGGCGTCGGGGTCCTCGTAGCGCAGGAGCAGCACGGTGATGTTGTCCGGCCCTCCGGCCTCGTTGGCCAGATCGATGAGGTCACCGACCGCCTGGTCCGGGTCCTCGACCTCCATCAGGGTCCGGGCGATCGCCTCGTCCTCGACGACCCCCGTGAGGCCGTCGGAGCACAGCAGCAGCTGGTCACCCGGCTGCAGCTCGAGCGACATCGAGTCGACGTCGACATCCTCCGACACCCCGATGGCGCGGGTGACGACGGAGCGCTGCGGATGCCGCGCCGCCTCCTCCCGGGTGATCTGTCCCTCGTCGACGAGGTGCTGGACGAGGGTGTGGTCGTCGGTGAGCTGGCTGAAGTGTCCATCGCGGAGCAGGTACGCGCGGGAGTCCCCGACGTGGGCGACGTGCAGCCGTCGGCCCTCCACCAGCGCCGCGGTGAGCGTGGTCCCCATGCCGCGGTAGTTCGGGTTGTCCCGGGCCAGCTGGGAGACCCGCTCGTTGGCAGCGACCACCGCCGACCGCAGCGCGGTGACGGCGGCGGCGTTGTCCTGGAAGATCCTGCCGTCCAGCTCCTCGATCGGCTCCAGGGCGGTGGCTGACGCCACCTCGCCGGCCAGGTGGCCACCCATCCCGTCGGCCACCGCGTAGACGCTGTCGCGGAGCAGCAGCGCGTCCTCGTTGCCGTGTCGGACCTTGCCGACGTCGCTGCGTCCGGTCGCCACCAACCGTCTCATCGGCGCAGCTCGATGCGGGTCTTGCCGAAGCGCAGCTGGTCACCGACCGCCAGCGGGGTCGGGCGGGTGACCTTCGCACCGTTGAGGAACGTGCCGTTGGTCGAGCCGAGATCGCGGATCGACCAGCTGCCGTCGTCGGGGAGGATCTCCGCGTGCTCGTCGGAGACGTAGACGTCGTCCACGTGGACGTCGGCGGTGGTACCGCGACCTAGCACGACGCCGTGACCCGTCAGCGGGACGACCTGGGGGGCACCGCTGGGCGGGTGGAGGACCAGCTCCTTGGGGATCCGACGCGAGCGGCGGTTCGGCTCCGATGGCGCGGCGACAGCCGGCCGGGGAGCCGGGGCCGCCTTGCGCTTGGCGGGCCTGAGCTCCCCCGCGAAGACCCGTACGGTGCGACCGACGAACAGGTAGAGCAGGCCCAGCAGGACGAACTTGAGCAGGGTGAGCAGCTCGATCGGCACGTCAGCCCCCCACGAACTCGACGAGGGCATCCCCGAGTTCGACCTGATCGCCGGGGTCGAGCGGGTGCTCCGCGGCGCGGCGGCCATTGACCTTCGTGCCGTTGGTCGAGCCGAGGTCGACCACCCACCAGCGCTCGCCTCGCCGGACGAAGACAGCGTGCTGCCGCGACACCGTGCTGTCCTGGATCGTGAGGTCGCAGCGCTCGAGACGGCCGGCTGTGAGCCGGGCCCCCTGCACCGGCACGCTGACGCCGTTGCTGCCCTGCGCGCGGCGCACGACCAGCCGGAGACCCGCATCCGGGGCGGTGGACACCACCTGGGTGTGGTCGAAGCCGCCGGCGCTCTCCGGGGTACGACCCGGCGGGTCCCCGGTGGGGCGGGGTTCGGGCGTCGCAACGGGACCTGCCTGCGGGCTGGCATCGGGGCGAGCCGCGCTCGACGTTGGCGTCGGTGTGCGCCGCGCGCCGGCCGCGGGGCCATCGACCGCTTCGACGCGACCCGCGATGCGGAAGCGGCCGAGCTTGACGTCGTCGTGCACCAGGATGCGGACCTTCGCGGGGCCTCGGAGCAGCCAGCCGCGCTCCTGCGCGGTGCTCACGACGACCTCGGCAAGCTCCCGAGGGAGGGAGGCCCCGAAGCCTTCCAGACGCTCGTGGTCCTTCGGGCCGACGGTGATCCGGTAGACGTTGGGGACCACCACGCCGTCAGCGGTGACGTGCTGGTTGTCGCCCGCATAGCGCTGGACGGCCTTGGCCAGCTCGATGGGCTGGATCCCGGACCGGAACGCGCGCGCGAAGAAGCCCTCGACAGCACCCTCGAGGCGTCGTTCGAACTCCTGAAGCACGCCCATGGTCCACCGGTTCCGGTCGTGTCGCGGGTCGGGCCGCAGCACGGGGCGGTGGTGCCGGCTGCGCTCCGATCGGCTCGGTTGGCGACCTGTACAAGGACGGTTCCGGCCGGCCGAGAGCGTAGCCGAGGTGGCTACGGTTCCGACCCGTCCGAACGGTGGCAGAGAGGCCGCTGCGTGGTGTCATCATGACCGTGGTGCGACCCGCCCAGCGTGGACGCTGAGCACCGGCTGCTCGTGGTGCCGTTGGCTGCCCGGCGAGCGCGTTGCTACCCTCCGCGTTTCACCCGGGCGGGTGGCGGAATTGGCAGACGCGCACGGTTCAGGTCCGTGTGTCCTTATGGACATGGGGGTTCAAGTCCCCCCTCGCCCACCACCTTCGTAGGCCGGTCTAGCACTCCGCAGACGGCAGATCCGCCCGAACGCCCCCGCCCACCGCGGGGGCGTTTCGCATGCCGGTGACAACGGATGGACAACGTCCGGCTGGCGGGCGTGTTGCCACCGGGCGCTCCGAGGCTCCCTGACAACGCCGTGACAACGGTGGCCCGCCCGGGTTCTCGCTACGCCCGGAAGACCTCGAGGATCGCCTTCGAGGCGAAGACCCGGTTGTAGTTCCCCTCGGAAACCTGGGTCAGCAGCCCGTAGTCCACGAGGCGTGTGACTGCTTGGTTGGCGGTCTGGTACGTGATGCCGTAACGCTGCTCGACGTCTGTGACCGTGAGCAACGGGTAGCCGACGAGATCCTCGGTCACCTGGATCGCTACCCCCCGCACCCCGTCTCCACGAAGTCGCGCCACGGCTTCGCGACTGATCTCCTGCGCTTGTCGGATCCGCGTGAGCGACGCGGTCGCAGACTCCTTGAGGCCTCGGCAGAAATGGCGGACCCAGGGATCGAATCGTCCCGACTGCCGAACTCGCTGGAGGTGGCCCGTGTACGCCGGTTTGTCGGCCTCGAAGTAGCCCGAGATCGTCATGAGGTGATCGCGGATCAGTCCACCTTCGATGAGTTGGAGCAGCGCAACCAGTCGTCCCAGCCGGCCGTTGCCGTCGGTGTACGGGTGGATGGTCTCGAACTGGTAGTGGCCAAGGGCGACCCGAACCAGGAGGGGTAGATCGTCCCGGTGGATCCATCGTTCCCAGGCCGACAGCAGGTCGTTGAGGGCCTCCGGCGGCGGCGGAACGAATACGGCCTCCGTGATGCGGCAGTCCGCGTCCCCGATCCAGTTCTGCGTCGTGCGCACCGCTCCGAGTTCCCACGAGTCCCCACGTACGCCATCGAGAAGGAGTACGTGTGCCTCGTTGATGAGCCGCATGGAGACCGGCAGTTCCTTCAGCCGTGCGACGCCATGCTCGGTCGCGCGCACGTAGTTCAGGACCTCGCGAACGTCGCCCTGCTGCTCCTTGCGGCTCGCCTCGGCACCGAGCAGGTCACCGAACCCCGTATAGGTGCCCTCAAGCGCGGACGTACTCACGGCCTCCCGCCTGATGAGCGGCCGAACCAGCAGGGTTGGTTCAGGCAGCTCGCTTACCGCGCCGTCGAGGCGCGCTATCGCTGCCTGGGCATCGGTGATGCTCTTCCACGTCGAGGAATCCAGCTGAACGTCGTCGGGGAGTACGTGTGGGAGGAACGCGACGTGCTTGTAGTGTTCGCCGTAGCGCCGATCGTAACCTGTGACGGGGACAAGTTGACCGACAGGTGATGCAGCGAGTTGCTCATCCACGACAGTCAGCCTCTTCACGGCGAACTGAGATCCTACATCGCAAGTTCAGGCCGATCGCCTTTCGCAACAATTTATCTCGCGCAACTTCAGGTTGGTGTGAACAGTTCTACAACCGGGTACAGGACGTTGGCGTCGAGTACCGCGATGAGATCATCCTGATGGCTCACCGCAGGCCCCGGTCCTCCTCCGCCGCAGCCAGCCGATCGAGCTGGTCGAGCTGCCGGTCTCGCCTGGTCTTGAACTCGCGCAGCGCGGTGGCAGGCACGAGGTGACGGTTCCCGGTCTTGCGGTAGGGGATCCTGCCAGCCTTGAGGAGCCGGGTCAGGTAGGGCCGCGAGGCACCGAGGAAGTCGGCGGCCTCGGTCGTGGTCAGCATCGGCTCGGTGCCTGAAGCGAGTCCGCGGACGACCTTGCGCAGGGTCTTGAGCGTGTCCGGCGGAAGATCGACCGGCTCGCCGCCACCGACCGTGACCGCCGTCCCCTTGCTTCCCGCGGCCCGGAGGGCCAACTCGGGTTGCGCGTCGAGAGCGGCGAACCCCTCGCTCCTGGTGTTCGGCATGGTCACCTCCCGGGCTCGTATCTGAAACAGGTGTCACCACCGAGGAGACGACCGGGCGCTCGGACGTCACCCGCGACAACGCCGCGACAACAGCACGGGGCCGCTCCCGTGTCTATCCGGCCGAGCGGAACCGTTCCCAGCGCTGCTCGACACCGGGCTCGAGGATGCCGGCGCTGGTCGAGTCCTTATGGACATCCAGCCCCATGAACGTGAACGGCATGTCTGCCATACTGGCCATGAACGGTCGGCTCCTTCCTCAATGTCGGCTCCACCTTGCGGCCTACGCACCACAGCTTGGTGGAAGATCCACGTAGATGCGGTCGGAGCCGGCCGTTCCATGATCACTCGCCCGTTGCACCGACGCCGTCGACATCGCCACATCCACCGCCGATCACGGCGACGACGGCGATGAGCAGCACGCGGATCCGCATCCGGGGGGCCTGGGTCGACGCCCATGATGTGGGCTGTCGTGCGTGCCCGGCTGGTTGCGTGGGTGGCAGACCGGTCATGTCGGCCAGTGCTGGCCGAGGTACGGGTCAGGGTTGTCGGTTGCCCAACGATCGAGCAGTTCGGCCAGCGCTCGCGCCTGGGCCCCACCCGAGGGCAGCTTGCGTGTCAACACGCACACCAGCACCAGGTCGGTCTCTGTCGCGTCGTCGCTGACGTTCTCCGTCACGACGGCGCGACGCTCGCTGCGTGCGACCCTTGCCACCACCACGTCATCGGCCCCCGACAGGCCCACCTCGCCGACGTGCACCGCATCATGATCGAAGGCATCGCGCAATTGAAGGGCCGCAGCCCGAGGGAACATCTCGTCGAGCAGGAACCTCACGCCAACATCGCCCGGCGCTGCTCCGCGGCCTCACGGCCCTCGGTGATCGCACGCTCGTTGGCAACGATCCGCTGTTCGATCTCGGTGGGATGGCGGGCAGCGAACTCCAGCGCGGCACGCACCAGTCGCGGGTGCACATCGGTCTCTGCAGCAAGGGTCGCGATCCGCTCCTCCTCGCTGCCCTCGAGTTCTCGCAGCCGCGCGACGACCTCCCAGACGTCGGGTCCGCCAGCCAGCGCAGCACGACGGTCGTGTCCTGGACCTCGGTACACGATCCCCGCACGCTCCAGCGTGTCGACACCCTCGATGATCAGTCGCTCGAGCAGCGCGGTGGCGCTCACACCTTCACGCTCGGCGCGGTCGTGCAGACGCCGTCGCGCCTCATCGCCCAGCCGAAACGACGTACTCCTCGCAGCCACCAGCAGCCTCCTCTCGACGGGCTGCGTTGTAGCTCATGGGTAGCGCACGGCACGGAACCGCATCCACGAACCGGGGTGGATGGCCGCCGCCACACGGGCTCCATGAGGGTCACGATCCTGACCGTGATCCTCGCGCCGCAAGACCGTCCTGCACGCACCTCAGGCTGCGCTCCGGAACCGCAGTGATGATGGGCGGCAGCTGCTGAGGCGAGTGGCGCACACAACTGCGCTCGCGATCAGCCTGGGCGGGTGGCCAGTCGCTGGGCGACCTGCTCGACATCGAGGTGGCCTTCGGCAGCGGCCATAACGAGTTCGAACGCGACGTCGTCGTCCAGATCCACCGTGTGGCCGCTCAGATCGAGGAAGACGACGGCCGCGAGCCAGGCGAGGCGCTCGTTGCCGTCGATGAGGGCGTGGTGACGCACCAGGGAGTGCAGTAGGGCTGCGGCCTTGAGCTCGACGGTCGGGTACGCCTCGTCGCCGAGGACACGGGCACGCGGTCGTGCACACGCCGCCTCGAGCAGCCCGGCGTCACGAACCGGGCCCGCCCCAAGCAGCCTGGTGAGCCGGAGCAGGTCCTCGACGTCGAGGTGCTCGTGCTCGCTCACACCGACCCGAGCCGATCGAGGACATCACCCCAGCGGTCCACCATCCGCTCGGCGCTGTCATCGACGCGTGTCCGATGCCCGGCACGCTCGTAGCGCTCGAGCACCGCCCGCCGGATGATCTCCTGCCGGGACAGACCTTCCTGTTCCGCCAGGGTCGTGAGCGCTCGCTCGAGTTCGTCATCGGTCCGCAAGGTGAGAGCCATGCCTCGACGGTACCACAGTGATACCAACTGAGCAGCGCGCCCGAACCGTGACGATGTGCGGGTGCGTCAAGGGCCAGAGGGCAGCGTGGTGAGCCCGATGGTTCGTGCCGCGTTGCGGAGTCGGCGATCCCAGGTGGCGAGGATCACTGGCGCGTCGGCGAGGGTGAGGGCACTGGCGAGGTGGATCGCGTCGAACCCGCTCAGCGCGTGGGTCTCGGCGAGGCCGCCAGCACGGTCCTCGAGCGCTGCGGTCATCTCGACCATGCGCAGCGCCGCGTGGAACGCTCGCCAGCTCTGCTTCGCTGCGTTGTGGCCGGTGTCGTCCAGCCGGTGATCTCGGTGAGCGGCGGCGAGCGCGGCGCGGACCTCGGGATGGGCGACGCGACTTGTCACGACAGCATCCGCGCCGTCCCACAGCGTGGCGACGTCGTGGCTGCCGTCTTCCTCGACGACCAGCTTCACCAGCGCGCTGGAGTCGAAGTACGCCAGCGTCATCGGCGGTTGTCACGTTCGGTCGTCACGGAAACCGAGACATCGTCCGTCGCGGACACCCGTCGTCGACCTCGCGCGGTGGGTCGGCTGTCGTGTCGTGGTCGACTGAGCTGGCCGTCGGCGGTCAGTTGGTCGAGCAGGGAGGTGGTCTCGATGCCGCTGAGCCTGGCGACGGGTCGCCCGCGGTCAGTGACCACAACCTCGTCGCCGGCTTTCGCACGGTCGAGCCACTCCTTCAGTTCGCGACGGAGCTGCGCGACACCGACCTCCGCCATGCGACACCCTTCCTGTACATCCCGAGTCGTCGCCAGTGTACATGCACCTGCAGTGCCAGCCGCAGGCGTTTCCGCGCGTTGTGCATGAGCGGAGACCCCCACAGCGGGGACTCCCGGGCGGGTTCTCCTTGGTCGTTGCGGGTCATGCGGCGGGGTTGTAGGTCCAGCCGAGCAGGCGGGCGGCTTCGGGGACACCCGTGTGAAGCTCGGTCAGCTCGCTGAGGCGACCTTGGTGATCTACGAGCGAGACCTGCGCAACCACCTGCTACCGGAACTCGGTGACGTCCCGCTGCAACAGCTCGACGGCGCGAGCCTCACCCGCCACGACGCCCGGCTCCTGGAGCACCTGTCCACCAAGACCATCGCCAACGTCCACGGCCTCGCCCACCGCATCCTGCACGACGCCGTCACGGATGGCCTGCTCCCTC
>SLQK01000230.1 GCA_007131525.1 Nitriliruptoraceae bacterium
CTGCTCGACACCGACCTGATCGTCGCCCCCGAGGGGTACACCACCCGCGCGCAGGGGGTCCAGATGCGTGCCGATGACGGGGTCCACCTGACCCATCCCGGCGGCGATCTCGTCGCCGAGGTCATCGACCAGCTGCTGACCGAGCGCTACGGCCTCCCGACCGGCTGAGGTCCCTGCCGGCTCCTCAGCCGAGGAGGCCGCGCGATGCCGCCCACCCGGCCAGGGCCTCGGCGCAGCGCGCCAACGCCTCGGGCCACTCCACCGCGACCTGCTCGCCCGCACCGTCGCTGACGGCCTTCGCGAGCCACACCTGGCGACCGAACGCCCGGGCCGTCGCAGCGACGGCGTAGCCCTCCATGTCCACGACGTCGGCCCGTGCCGCCAACCGCTGCCGCTCGGTGGCCGAGGTGATGAGCCGGTCGCCGGTCGCAAGGCGCCCCGCGGCTCCCGGTGGCCCGTCCAGGGTCAGCGGTCCGCCCGGCAGGGCACGACCCACGAAGTCCGACACCCCCGCATGGTCGAAGTCGTGCTGATGGACCGTCCCGACCTCGACCACCTCGCCGATCGGCTGGCCCTGCAGGCCCCCGGCCGTCCCGACGTTGACGACCAGGTCACAGGGATCCCGGTGCAGTCGGGCGGCCAGCGCGGCCGCGGCCTGGACCTTCCCGACCCCGAGGTGGCACACCTCGGCGTGCGCGGCCAGGGCGTGGGCCTCCTCCTCGAGCGCGGCGACGAACAGGACCTTCACGCGAGCTCCCTTCTCGAGGTGGAGACGGGCGAGGCCGTGGCAGCCCGCAGCACGAGCTCGTGCACACAGCGGAGCTTGTCCATCACGACGGGCGACAGCACGAAGGGGTAGAGGTCCTCCTCCCCGAGGCTCCGGCTGACCGCGTTGAGCGCGTAGCTGAGCGGCAGCCACGCATCGATCAGCGCGCCGGCATCGGAGGTGTCGACCGCCGCGGGATCGCTGGCCAGCGAGGTGGTCGACGGGCCGGGCAGCTCCGGGCCGTCGACCCGCAGCCGGTAGGCGGCCGCCGTCTCGAGGACCCCCCGCAGATGCAGGTAGTGGGCGAGGGTCTCGGCCCAGTCCTCGGCCGGGTGCATCGTGGCGTACTCGCTGACGTGGCGCTCCGCCCAGTCGGCCGGCGCGCCCTCGCGGTAGTGGCGGTCCAGTGCAGCCTGGTAGTCGAGCCGCTCGTCGCCGAACAGCGCCCGCACCTCCGGTAGGTCCGTGTCGCCGACGATCACCGGGAACAGGTAGTGACCGATCTCGTGGCGGAAGTGCCCGAGCACCGTGCGGTAGGGCTCGCTCAGCTTGGTCCGGACGCGTTCGCGGTGGACGTCGTCGGACTCGGCGAGGTCGAGGGTGATCACCCCGCCGGCGTGCCCGGTGGTGACCGGTGTCTGCTGGCTGGACAGCAGGTCGAAGGCGACGCCGGCCCCCGTCTCCTCGTCCCGCGGCACGAGCACGATCCCGAGGGTGCGGAGCTGGAACACCAGTCGCCGCTTGGCCCGCTCGGCCACCTGGAACTGGGCCACGGCCTCGTGGTCGTCGTCGGCCGGCCGCGTCCGGGTCAGCCGGCAGCTGGCGCACCGCTCCCCCGGACCGGCTGCCAGCCAGTTGCACGCGGCGACACCCGCGTTCGCGCACGGCTGCGCGGCCGCGTCCAGCACCACCATGGACAGCCGGTCGATGTCGAAGGCGAACCGGGTCCCGCAGCGCAGGCAGGCGGTGTTGGCGAAGAACACCAGCTGATGGCATCCGGGACAGGAGAACACCTGCACGGCCCGCATCCTCTCGACGTCGCGGCCGCACCGTCGATGGGCGCCGCCGGTCTACGGTACGCCCTCAGCGTCACAGGGACGGAGCGCACACGGGCGGGACCGAGCACCTCGAGGTGGTGGCACCGACCGGCGTGCCGGCACCGGTGCTGGTCCACATCCCCCATGCGGGCACCATCATCCCGGCCGAGACCCGGGCCGGCCTGCTGCTCGATGACGACGCGCTGGCCACCGAGGTGCGGCTGCTGACCGACCATCGGACCGACGTGCTGGCGGCGGGCACGGGCGCGGTCGGTGCGACCCGGGTGGTCAACCGTCTGTCCCGGCTGGTGGTGGACCCCGAGCGCTTCCCCGACGACCGCGAGGAGCTGGCGGTCCGCGGGATGGGGGCGGTCTACACCCGCGGCCACGCCCTGCAGCCGCTCAGGGACCCCACCCCCGCCCAGGTCGACGAGCTGCTGCAGCGCTACTTCCACCCCTACGCCGCCCGGGTGACCGCCGAGGTGGCGCGGCTGCTCGCCGACCACGACCGGGTCACGATCGTGGACCTGCACTCCTACCCGCGTCGCCGGCTGCCCTACGAGCTCCACGACGGCCCGCGGCCACCGCTGTGCGTCGGCACCGACCCGGACCACACCCCGCGATGGCTCCGCGCTGTGGTCGCCGAGGTGGCGGACGCCCACCACCTCGACGTCGCGTTCGACACCCCCTTCGCCGGCGCCTACGTGCCGCTCGACTTCCACGGGATCGACCGACGCGTCACGAGCGTGATGCTCGAGCTGCGCCGCGACCTCTACCTCGACGAGGCGACCGCCCGGCCCCACGCCGGCCAGGCGCGCGTGACCGGGTTCGTCACCGAGGTGGTCGCGGCGATCGCGGCGGCGCACCGTCGCCACGGTCCAGCGCCCGGGTGACCAGGTCCAGCGCCTCATCTCGGTCGAGGCCGAGCTCGGCTACCCGCTCGGCGTAGGCGCGCGCCGCGGCGATGGCGGCCTGCCGCGCGGCGTCGCCGCGGGCGGCGACCCGGGTGCCGTGCCGGCCACGGGTCTCCACCACCCCGTCGGCCTCGAGCTCCCGGTAGGCCCGCGCCACGGTGTTGGGCGCCAGGCCGAACTGCTCGGCGAGGCCGCGGACCGTGGGCAGCCGCTCACCCGGACCCAGCTCACCGGTGGCGATCAGCGCCTCGATGCCGGTGCGGATCTGCTCGTAGGGCGGGACCTCGCTGGCCCGGTCCACCGTCAACCGCATCGACGCCTCCTCCC
>SLQK01000231.1 GCA_007131525.1 Nitriliruptoraceae bacterium
ACCCACGCGATCGTCCCCCACAACGCCCAGCAGCACGACACCTACTACGTGGTCGCCCACTTCCACTACGTGCTGTTCGGCGGGGCCCTGTTCGGCCTGATCGCCGGGATCTACTACTGGTTCCCCAAGGTCACCGGCAAGCTGATGAGCGAGAAGCTCGGCAAGCTGCACTTCTGGACCTGGCTGCTCGGCTTCAACCTCACCTTCGGCCCGATGCACCTGTCGGGGCTGCTCGGCCAGCCGCGCCGCACTGCGGTGCTGCCAGGCGAGCTCGGCACGACGGTGGAGCTGTACAACCTGTTGTCCTCGCTCGGCTTCGTGGTGCTGTTCGGCTCCGCGCTGGTCTTCCTCTACAACCTGATCCACTCCATCCGCAGCGGCGAGGCGTCGGGCGACGACCCGTGGGACGCCCGCACCCTCGAGTGGATCACGCCGTCGCCGACGCCCTACGAGAACTTCCTGGCGATCCCGACCATCACCCACCGCGACGAGTTCTGGCACCGCAAGTACGCCGAGGACGAGGCGGGTCGGGCGATCCCCGTGCCGGCGGGGGCCTCGGAGGACCACGACGCCTCGGCGGAGCACGACGAGCACATCCACATGCCCGACCCCTCCTACTGGCCGATCATCCAGACCCTCGGCTTCTTCCCGGTCGGGTACGGGCTGGTCTTCGGCAACCTGTGGCTGATCGGCATCGGGTTCCTGTGGCTGGTCATCGGGATGTACGGCTGGATCATCGAACCGCTCGCGGAGGGCGACGACGACGAGCCGGAGGATGCCGTGACCCCCACGGCGACCAGCACGGCCGCAGCCCACTGACCGCAACGAACCAGCCCTTCGGGGTCGGCGCCCAGGTGCGGGCGTGGCAGACGAGGAGACGAGCCTGATGGCGACCGACGTAGCGACGACGTCGCTCAACCTCGATCATCGCAAGCTGGCGATGTGGACCTTCCTGGGGTCGGAGTTCCTGCTGTTCGGGGCGCTGGTGGCGTCCTACCTGCTCTACCTCGATACCACCGCCGGTGGTCCCGGGGTGGAGATCTACGACATCCCCTTCACCTCGATCAGCTCCTTCGTGCTGCTGATGAGCTCGCTGACGATGGTGCTTGCCCACCACGCCCACACCAAGGGTGATATGCGGCGCATGCGGCTGTGGATCCTGGCGACGGTCGGGCAGGGCGCGGTCTTCCTCGGCGGGCAGGTGTTCGAGTTCAACGTGTTCGTCCGCGAGGGGCTCACACTCGGGACCTCACCCTTCTCCTCCGCGTTCTACGTCACCACCGGCTTCCACGGGCTGCACGTCTTCGTCGGGATCCTGCTGCTGTCCAGCCTCTACGTGCTGTCACTGACCGGCAAGGTCAAGCCCTCCCAGCACGTCAAGACCGAGATCATCGGCCTGTACTGGCACTTCGTCGACATCGTCTGGGTCATCATCTTCACCGTCGTCTACCTGATCCCGGAGATCGCCGCCCTCGACTGAGCACCGTCGACGACGGGCGACCGTTCGCTCCCCGCGGAGGAGACCGAGCATGACCAGCACCGACGCTCCGGACCAGACCGGGTCCACGGGCCACGCGCACCCGACGCCGAAGCAGTACGTCAACATCGCGATCGTGCTCGCGATCCTGACGGCGCTGGAGGTCTCGACCTACTTCCTCGACTTCGGCGTGATCGCGATCCCGCTGCTCGTCGTGCTGATGGTCGTGAAGTTCCTGTACGTCGCCGGATGGTTCATGCACCTGAAGTTCGACTCGCCCATCTACAGCCGGTTGATGTACACGGGTCTGGCCTTCGCTCTCGTGCTGTACGCGATCATGGCCATCGTGACGCTGTTCGACCACGCTCCGATGATCTGACGGAGCCGACCAACCTGCCCGTGCGCACCGCGCGGGCCGACCTTCCTCGAGTGGGGCGGACGTGAACGACGACTTCCGAAGCCGCGTGATCATGCCGATCGTGCTGCCGATCGCCGTGCTGGTCGCCATCGGCGGCTTCGTCGGCAGCGTGGCGGCGATCCTGCTGTTCAACACCAAGTCGGGCGCGCTCATGCTCGCCGCGGTGGCGGCGGCTGGGATCCTGTTCACGGTCAGCCTGGCCTCCAGCCAGGACAAGCTCGATGCGCCCCGACGCGGGGTCGTCGTCTTCGCCGCGATCCTGCCGCTGCTCGTCGGTGCCCTGCTGTCGGCCGGGGTGATCGGTGACATCGATGACGAGGACCGCATGGTCAACGTCCAGCCGCTGTTCACGATCCCCGAGGCCGCGCCCGTCATCGGCGCTGTGGACTCCCAGGACTTCTGCCTGTACGACGAGGCCGGCACCTGCGTCACGACCGACACCTGGGAGGTCGTCCCGGATCCCGACGAGGAGATGCTCTCCTTCGTGTTCCAGAACGACGAGGCGGGCGTGCCCCACAACGTCGTCATCACCTCGATCGAGGGCACCGTCGACGATCCCGGCATCGGTGACGAGGAGTTCGCCGACTCCGTCCTCATCACGGGCGTCGCCACGGACTACTACGTCTCGGAGGAGTTCACCTGGGACGACCTGCCCGAGGACTGGTACTTCTACTGCGCCGTCCACCCGAACATGAACGGGGTCGGCACGGTCGTCGACGACGCCTGAGCCCGCGTCACTCCTCGTCGCCGGCGGCCGCGGTCTCGTAGGCCTCGAGGTGCTCCTGGTAGGCCGCCGGCAGTCCTGTGGTCGGGGCCTCGCCGGTCAGCTGCGGCAGCAGCGCTGCGGCGACGTCCGCGCCGATCGCGGCGTGGGCCTCGGCCGGCCAGTGGATGCCGTCGTCGTTCAGCGCCTCGAGGTGGTCGACCACCCGTGACCACACCGGCACGGCCGCGAACCCGTGCGCCCGGGCCTGGGCGAGCTGGCGCACCTCGGCGCGCGCGTGGCCGGGGTGCCGGTGGCCGTAGTAGGCGCTGCGGTGGCTGGTGGGCCCCAGCGCCGCGCCGGCTGCCCGCCCCCACGTGATGCTGCGGACCTGGTCGAGGAGCTCGCCGTAGAGGCGGTGGAACTCCCGGGGTGGCGTCCGCGCGCCCCGTCCCCGCCGGAGCGTGACCACCAGCGGATACGCCCGGTGCAGGCCCGTGCGGACCCGTCGCCGGAGCCCCGCCGGTCGCAGGTAGGGGACCACGGCCTGCACCGAGGGCGGCACCCCGGCCGGAGCGTGGTCGAAGCTGCCGACCCCGACCACCACCGCGTCGGCGTGGGCCAGGAGGTCGAACTGGACGTGGCGGTCCTTGGTCGCCGCCCGCAGCGCCTCGCGGACGGTGGCCCCGGGCTGGGCGACGACGGTGACCTCGACGTCCCTGCCGAGCCGGTCCGCCAGATGGCGTGCCGCGACGTTGGGATAGAGGTGAGGTGCGTCGGGCAGCTGGGGACCGCTGGCGTCGGTGAAGGCGGTGGAGTCACCGAGCACCAGCAGCGACAGCGGGGTGGTCATGCCGCCTCGGCCGCGCCGGTCACGGGGAGGGGGCCGGGGTGGTGCCCGGCGGCGGGTGGGCGAGACCCGCCTCCTGGCGGTCCTCGAAGCGGTGTCGGCCCTCTTCGAGGGTCGGGGCACCGGTGCCGAGCAGCGAGCGGTGATCCCGAGCCCGGGCCCAGGCGAGCACCGCCACGGTCCACATCAGCGTGGCCCCGACGATGTGCAGGGACACCAGGGTCGGGGGCACGCCCAGCCAGTACTGGAGGTAGCCGATGCCGCCCTGGGCGAGCTGGACGACGAGCAGCAGCCGCAGCGTCCGGCGGAAGCGTGGCGGACCGGAGCGCCAGGTCACGGCCACCGTGGCCACGGTCAGGCCCACCAGCAGCCACACGGCGTCGGCGTGGGCGATCGCCATCACCCGCAGGTTGAAACCGAACCGCGGGGCGTTGATGTCGCCGCCGTGGGGCCCGGTGCCGGTCACCAGGGTCCCGAGGAACAGCACGACCATCGCGACCACCAGGATCGCGGTCATCGCGTGCTGGACGCCGCGGACGGCCGGTGGCTCACCGTCGGGCTCCCGGACCAGCTCGTAGATGCCTGCGGCGGCGGCGATGAGGACCATCGAGGCGAGGAAGTGCCCGGCGACGGTCACCGGTGACAGACCGGTCAGCACGGTGACACCGCCGAGCACGATCTGCCCGACGACCCCGAGGGGCAGGACCAGCGCCAGTCGCCGGACGATCGCGGCGTGGGGGCCGGTGCGCCGGACCATCCACCACACGAGCACCGCGGTCAGCAGCACAGGGAAGCTGAGCAGCCGGTTGCCGAACTCGACGTAGGCCTGCCAGACCTCGTGCCCCCCGCCACCGGCGATGGGCGTGATGTTCGTGCCGTCGCAGGTGGGCCAGTCCGTGCAGCCCAGCCCCGATCCCGTGACCCGGACCAGACCGCCGGTGAACACGATGACGATGTTGGCGATCAGCGCCGCGAGCGCCGCACCCCGCAGGTGGCGGCGGGAGGGCGATCGGAGCGCGGCGGGCAGCAGCGAGGTCATGGGCGCAGCGTACCGAGGGGCCGGGAACAGCCGGTCCCCGGGTACCCTCGCGGTCCCCGATCCCAAGGGCTGTCCGCGTGCTCCGTCCGCCTGCTGCCGGCTCACAGCTCTCCCTCGCGGCGCGTGTCCACCACCGGCGCGGTCTGCTGCTCCTCGGGCTCGGCGGCTTCCAGCTGTGGCTGTGGGGGACGCGGGTCGTCAACCTCCTCGGTGCGGCCGACAGCTTCTCCACGGCGTTCGTCGCCGTGCACCTGGTGCTCTACATCGCCGCGATCGGTGCCGGCGTGCTGCTCGTGGTGCTGGGCTGGCGGCTGCTCCGGGAGTCAGCGCAGGCGGGCCACGGGGTCTCGCCCCCTGTCACCGCCGCGAGCGGCTCGGGGCGCGGCGATGGCGTGGCCGAGACCGGGTCAACAGCTCCGGTTGGTCGGGACGTCTCGCCGTGAGCGGACGCGAGGATCACGAGCTCGGTGGGGGCCCGGAGCCGCGCAGCGTGCCGGTCGCGGGCAGCGCGCTGGAGGCCTCGCCGACGATCGGGCGTCCGGACGCCGTCGGGCCGATGCACACCGAGGGGCGCTACGAGGACCGCGGGGGTGCCCTGGACGTCGTCAAGCGCTACGTGCTCGTCACCAAGCCACGCATCATCGAGCTCCTGCTCGTCACCACGGTGCCGGCCATGGTGGTGGCGGAGCAGGGGTGGCCATCGACCTGGTTGGTGCTCGCCACGCTGATCGGGGGGACCCTGTCGGCGGCCAGCGCGAACGCCCTGAACAACCACCTCGACCGGGACATCGACCGGCAGATGCGCCGCACCTCGGCGCGACCGACCGCCACCGACGAGATCGCACCGATGGGGGCGCTGCTCCTGGGCCTGGTGCTCGGGGTGCTCGGGTTCGTGTGGCTGGTGGTCTTCGTCAACCCGGTGGCCGCCGCGCTGGCGACCGGCGCCATCTTGTTCTACATCTTCGTCTACACCCTCGGGTTGAAGCGGCGCAGCTCCCAGGGGGTCGTGATCGGCGGGATCGCCGGGTGCGTACCGGTGCTGACCGGTTGGGCGGCGGTGTCGGGGGGGTCGCTGGCCGACCCCCGACCCTGGCTGCTGTTCGCCATCATGCTGTGGTGGCAGCCGCCCCACTTCTGGGCGCTGGCGATGAAGTACCGCGAGGACTACGCCTCGGCCGGGTTGCCGATGCTGCCGGTCACCCACGGCAACGAGGAGACCACCCGCCAGATCCTGTTCTACAGCTACCTGCTGCTGTCGATCGTCCTGCTCTACATCGCGGGGGCCCAGGCGGGATGGCTGTTCATCGTGCCGTCGCTCGTGCTCACCGCGTTCTGGTTGGTGCTGGCCCATGAGCTCCGGCGTGCCGTCGACGTCCGCACGGCGATGCGGCTGTTCGGCTTCTCGACGCTGTGGCTGGCCCTGGTGTTCATCGCGGCGGCCGTCGACGCGGTGTTCTAGTCGCGCCAGCCTCCCTACGCTCGCGGGCAGACGTCGACGGAGGGCTGGAGATGGCACGGTGCAAGGTCGGGGTGCAGCTGCACCCGCAGGCGACGACGACCGATGCGCTACGGGCGGCGGCCCGGGCCGTGGACCGGGCCGGGTTCGACTCGCTGTGGACCTGGGACCACTTCTTCCCGCTCTACGGTGACGACGACGCGGCCCACTTCGAGGGGATGACGCTGCTCACGGCCTTCGCGCTGGAGACCAGCCGTGTGCAGATCGGCAACCTCGTCACCTGCGCCTCCTACCGCAACCCCCACCTCGTCGCGGACATGGCCCGCACGATCGACCATCTCAGCGGGGGCCGGACGGTGCTGGGGATCGGTGCGGGGTGGTTCCAGCGCGATTACGACGAGTACGAGTACCCCTTCGGGACCGGTGGTGGCCGGTTGCGGGACCTGGAGGCCGACCTCTACCGCATCGGTCGGCGCCTGTCGCAGCTTCGCCCGCCCCCGGTCGGTGAGCTGCCGCTCTTGATCGGTGGCGGGGGCGAGCGTGTCACCCTGCGGCTGACCGCAGAGCACGCCGACATGTGGAACGGCATGGGGGATCCGGAGGTGATCGCCCACAAGAACCGCGTGCTCGACGAGTGGTGCGAGCGGCTCGGACGGGATCCGGCCGAGATCGAACGCAGCGTCCTGATCAACGACCGTCAGGCGCTGGCGCTCGACGACTACCTCGAGGCCGGGGTGCAGCACCTGATGATCGGGTGCGCCGACCCCTTCGATCTGGACCCGGCGCTGGCGCTGCTCGAGGCTGCCCGGGCCTGACCTGCTCTGACGACGCGCGGGCCGGGGCGGGGAGTCGGGCCCGTGAGGTCGACCGGCCCTTGACACGGACTGAACGCGCGTTCATCATACTGAACATGCATTCAGTAGCGGGTGTGGCACCGACCCCCGCCGACGACCGCTCGACGCCGGCCCGGATCCGCGATGCCGCGATCCGCTGCTTCGCCGAGGCCGGCGTCGCCCGGACCCCGGTGCGGGTCATCGCCGAGGCTGCCGGGGTGTCGCCGGCGCTGGTCATCCACCACTTCGGCTCCAAGGACGAGCTGCGGGTTGCCTGCGACCGGCACGTCGCCGCTCTGATCCGACAGCAGAAATCGGACTCGATGCAGGCCGGGGCGAGCCTCGATCCCATGATGGCGCTGCGCACCTACCGCGACGGCCCGCCGCTGCTCGCCTACCTCGCACGCACCCTGGTGGACGGTTCACCCCACGTGAGCGAGCTGCTCGAGGAGCTCGTCGCCGACGCCGTGTCCTACATGGCCGAGGGGGAGGCCAGCGGGCTCCTTCGGGCCAGCGGCGACCCGCACGGCCGCGCCGCGGTCCTGCTGCTGTGGTCGATGGGGGCGCTGGTCCTCCACGAGCACGCCACCCGCCTCCTCGGCGTCGATCTGCTCGGTCAGCCCGACCAGCTGCTGGGCTACGTGCGCCCGGCGATGGAGGTCATGGGGCAGGGCGTCATGACCCCCGAGGCCTACGAGCGGCTCACCGCTGCGATGCCCGCCGAGCCGACGACCTCGGCTCGCGGCGACGCCCGAGCCACCCCCTCCGACGCGCCCGCCTCCCAGGAGACATGACGCACCATGGTTGCCATCATCCGAACCGAGGGACTGGTCAAGGAGTACGGCCGCGGCTCACGCCGTGTCCGAGCCCTGGACGGGCTCGACCTGGAGATCGCTCCCGGCGAGGTCTTCGGGTTCCTCGGACCCAACGGCGCGGGCAAGTCCACGACGATCCGCGTGCTGCTGGACCAGCTCCGTCCCACGGCCGGGCGCGCCGAGGTGTTCGGGACGTCGCCTCGCGACGGTGGACCTCGCCATCGCGCCCGCATCGGCTACCTCCCCGGTGAGCTGGCGATGACCGGCCAGGCCACCGCCGGCGAGTTCCTGCGCCACCTCGTGCACCTGCGCGGCGGCGCCGGCGCGGAGCGCATCGCCGACCTCGCGGACCGGCTCTCCCTCGACCTGGATCGCCCGATCCGCGGGCTCTCCAAGGGCAACAAGCAGAAGGTCGGGGTGATCCAGGCCTTCCTACACCGACCGGAGCTGCTCATCCTCGACGAGCCGACCAGCGGGCTCGACCCGCTGTTGCAGCACGAGTTCCTCGCGATGGTCCGTGAGGCCCAGGCCGACGGTGCCACGGTGTTCATGTCCTCCCACGTGCTCAGCGAGGTCGAGGTCATCGCCGAGCGGGTCGCCATCGTGCGGGCCGGCCTCATCGTCGACCTCGATGACGTGGCGACGCTGCGCCACCACGCCGGTCAGCGCGTCGAGCTGCACTTCGCCGATCCCGTCGAGGCGGCGGCCTTCGACCACCTACCTGGCATCAGCGACGTCGAGGTGGGCGACCATCACCTCACCTGTCTGCTGCGCGGCGAGCCCGACCCGCTGCTCAAGGTGGCGGCGCGGTTCCACGTCACCCGCTGGTCCGCTGAGGACCGTGAGCTCGAGGATCTGTTCCTTGACCACTACCGGATGCCCGTGACCGAGGAGGAGGTGGCCGACGATGGCCGCTGACCGCGCCGTGACCGAGACGTCGACCGCAGGTGTTGCAGCCGCCAGGTCGACCGCGTCGGCGACCTCGCCGTCGTCGACCGGGGCGCGTCCGCCCGCTCCGCTGCCGGCGGCGGGGGCCGTCCCGGTCCTGCGCTGGGTGCTCCGCCTCCAGCGGCGGGCGCTGCTGGGCTGGGGCGTGGCGTTGGCCGCGGTCAGCGCGCTCTACATCAGCTTCTGGCCGGCGATGGGCGACACCGCAGAGATGCAGGCGCTGGTCGACAGCATGCCCGAGGCGCTGGTGACGGCCATGGGTTACGACGCCATCGGCTCGCCCGCCGGCTACCTCGAGAGCACGGTGTACGGCCTGCTCGCCCCGATCCTGATGCTGGTGTTCGCCCTGGCCTTCGGCGCCCGGCTCATCGCAGGCGATGAGGAGGCTGGTGACCTCGAGCTCGAGGCCACCAGCACCGTCGGCCGCACCCGGCTGCTCCTCGAGCGCTACCTCGCGCTGGCGCTCGGGGTGGTGTGGCTGGCGGTGGCGGTCGGTGCGGTGTCGCTGGGCCTCGCCCGGGCGCTCGGCATGGACATCGGGACCGGGCCCCTGCTCGGGGCGACCGTCGGGCTGCTCCTGCTCGTGCTGGCGCTGGGCAGCGTCACCTTCGCGGTCGGCGCTGCCTCGGGCCGCCGCGCGCTGGCGCTCGCGGTGGGGTCGGCGCTCGCGGTGCTCGCCTACGTCGCCCACGCGCTGGCACCGCTGCTCGACAACGGCGCCTGGCTGGAGCGGCTGTCGCCGTTCTACTGGTACCTCGGCAACGACCCGCTGAACGAGGGGCTCGGCCTTCCCGGTGCCGCGGCACTGGCCGCGCTGGCGTTCATCAGCCTCGTCGTCGCCGTGGTGGCCTACGACCGGCGCGACCTGGGCGTGTGATCGGGGCCGCGGGCGTTGCTCGCGCATCGCAGCCGGGACAGGTCCCCCGCAGGTGCGCGAGCAACCCGCTGGGGCCGCGGGTGCACGCCCGAGCTTGACCTGGCGGCTCCGCTCCGCTGTGCTGCGCGCAACCGAGCGGAGGGAGACCGCGTGTCGGAGCAGCTGCTAGCCGTGCGTGAGGAACTGCTCGCGCGCACCGAGGGACGCACCCTGCTGGACGTGTTCGCCGCGACCTGTGATGCGAACTGGAACCGGCCGGCCCTGGTGATCAAGGAGGGTGAGGACTTCCGACGCCTCACCTGGGGGGAGTACCGGACCCAGGCGAGCCACGTCGCCATGGCGCTGCGCGGCTACGGGGTCCGCCACGGTGACCACGTCGCGCTGATGATGACCAACCGCCCTGAGCACGTGGTCGCCGACATCGGCGCGCTGATGGCAGGCGGCATCCCGGTGTCGGTGTACAACACCCTCGCCGCCGACCAGATCCGCTACATCGCGGAGAACTGCGCCGCCAAGGTCGCGATCGTCGAGGATGCGGCGTTCCTGGCCACCTGGGAGGCCGTGCGCGACCAGCTCCCGGCCCTCGAGGTGGTGGTCGTGGTCGACCCGACGGGGGTCGATCTCACCGGCCGTGACGACGTCATCACCTACGCCGAGCTGCTGGAGCGGGGCGAGCAGGCTCTGGAGACCGGCCACGGGGAGCTCGAGAACAGCTGGCGCGGGGTCAGCCCTGACGACGCGGTGACCCTGATCTACACCTCCGGCACCACGGGGCCACCGAAGGGCGTGGTCATCACCCACAAGGGCCTGCTCTACCAGCTGGCCGTGGTGATGGACCTGCTCGACATCCAGGCCGGCAACCGCGGGGTCTCCTACCTCCCGCTCGCCCACGTCGCCGAGCGGATGACGACCCACTACGTCGGGATCCGGGCCGGGGGCACGATCTACTTCGTCAAGGACGTCGCCGAGGTGCTGCCGACCCTCCAGGAGGCACGGCCCAACATCTTCATGGCCGTCCCCCGGGTCTGGGAGAAGATGCACACCCGGATCATGGGCAAGATCCACGAGACCGAGAACGAGCGCCGGCGCAACCTGGCGCTCAAGGCCGTCGAGGTGGGCAAGGAGAAGGTCCGCGCTGAGCTCGATGGGCGTACCCCGCCGCTGAAGGTCCGACTGCAGCACGCGGTGTTCGACAAGCTCGTCTTCTCCAAGATCCGTGACGGTCTCGGCCTGGACGAGCTGCGCTACGCCCTGTCCGGTGCGGCCCCGATCAGCGCGGACCTGCTGAGCTTCTTCAAGGCCGTCGGGATCGAGATCCTCGAGGTCTACGGGATGACCGAGTCCACGGCGGTCATCACCGCCAACACGCCCGGCAACGTCCGCATCGGGACCGTCGGGACCCCGCTGCCCGGCATCGAGGTGCGGATCGCCGAGGACGGGGAGCTGCTGGCCCGCGGCCCGATCATCACCCCCGGCTACCTGAACCGTCCCGAAGCCACCGCCGAGGCGATCGACGCCGAGGGGTGGCTGCACACCGGCGACCTCGCCGTCATGGACGATGACCAGTACGTGCGCATCGTCGGTCGCAAGAAGGAGCTCATCATCACCGCGGGCGGGAAGAACCTCTCGCCCAACAACATCGAGGAGTCCATCAAGCAGCGCTCCCCGCTGATCGCCCAGCTGTGCGCCGTCGGTGACGAGCGGCCCTTCGTCTCGGCGCTGGTCGTGCTCGATGCGGAGGCGGTGCCTGCCTGGGCCGAGTCCCAGGGGCTCAGCTTCAGCTCGGTCGCCGAAGCGGCCCAGCACCCGAAGGTGCTGGCCGAGGTGCAGCAGGCGATCGACGCCGGCAACGCCGAGCTCGCCCGGGTGGAACAGGTCCGCAAGTGGGCCATCGTGCCGGCGGAGTGGACGGCGGAGTCCGAGGAGCTGACCCCGTCGCTGAAGCTCAAGCGCAACGTGATCCACACCAAGTACTCCGATGTGATCGACGGGCTCTACACCCAGACCGGCTGAGCCGCGCAGGGTCCCCGAACACGCAGCGAGCCCCGCCGTGTACCGGCGGGGCTCGTCTCGATCCTGGTGTCCGTCGGGCCCTTGAGCTGTTCGAACCTCACGATCGGGTGGGCGTCATCACCTCACAGCGGGGTGACCTCGGTGGCCTGCGGGCCCTTCTGGCCCTGACCGACGTTGAAGCTGACGCGCTGACCATCGTCCAACGACTTGTAGCCCTCGGACTGGATCGCGGAGAAGTGCACGAACAGGTCGTCGCCGCCCTCGGCCGGGGAGATGAACCCGTAGCCCTTGTCGGCGTTGAACCACTTGACGGTACCTTCTGGCATGTTCTTGTTCCCTGTCATGAAACGCGGCGACGCGGGCGGCTCCCGCGG
>SLQK01000067.1 GCA_007131525.1 Nitriliruptoraceae bacterium
ATCACCTCAAGCGGATGGAGGCGCGCGGCCTGGTGGATCGCGAGGAGTGCGCGGAGGACGCTCGCGGTTCCGAGGTCGTGCTCACCGCTGCTGGAAGAGCGGCGATCGAGGCGGCGGCGCCAGCCCACGTCGAGGACGTCCGGCGGCTGATGATCGACCAGCTGACACGCGAGCAGCTCGAAGCGCTGGCGGTCGCGGCCGAGGCGGTCCTCGCGGCGCTCGAGGCCGAGCAGCCCCGCGGGGAGGGTGAGTGACGCTCAGCGGCGGCGGCGGTCCCGCAGCCGCCGCCACGCCAGTGGCAGACTGCTGCCGGGCTCGGGCGCCGAGGCATCCGCCAGCGTCGTTTCGGCGGCCTGGAACCAGATGGACAGCCCGAGCGTCCGCAGCGCCAGGAGCGCGGCGCCGACGGCCGTGCCGGCGGCCGCCAGCGGTGCCACGTCCGCGTCCAGCAGGGGGGCTGCCAGCACGAGCCCGACAGGGAGCGCGGCCGGTACCAGCCCTACCACCGGGAGCAGCAGCGTCCCGGCGAGCGCGACGCCCAGGACCTCTGGGGTGGCACCCATGGGCATCGCAGCCATCGACTCGGCCACGCTGCCCGGCTGACGGACCCGATCGGCGGCGGCCAGCACGGCGCAGGTGCCGGCGAACAGGCCGCCGGCGGGCCCGACCCACCACGGCAGCTCCGGGGCGGACACCCAGGTGGTCACCGCGGTGGTTGGGACGATGACCACGAGGCCGAGCCGAAGTGCTGCGCGGATGTGCGCCCGCTGCAGGGCGGCGTAGCCGAGTGGGATCAGCTCCGCTGCGAGCGGTGCGTCGTGGTCGCGCCGCATCGGCTCCAGCAGCGGAACCGTCGCCGCGGCGGCCACTGCGGCAGCGACCACGGTTCGGAGGACGACAGCCGCGGCGGTCGTGGGGGGATCCGGAGCAGTCAGCAGACCCGTCGCGGCCGCCCACCCGACCACGACCCGGGCCACCCCTGCCGGCCGGGCCCGGTGCGCGACCAGGTGGCGCCACCTGACCACGCCCGAGACCCGGCGCGGCGGCCGGCGTGTGTGGAGCGGTCGGGCTCGGCTGGTGGGATCCCGGCTGAGTCGGATCGCCCGGACATCGCCGAGCCGGAGGCTCGCTGCGACCCCGGTCCGCGCGCCAGCCCGCGCACGGAGGGGCTCGTCATGGATGCCGTCGAGCCGGGTGATCGCACCAGCAGCAGCAGCGATGCACCCGGTGGTCGCGGCGGTGGTCACCGACAGGGTGAGGCCCGTGCGGGCCCCGGCCAGCACGTGGGTCGCGAGCGCCTGCAGACCGCCCCGGCCGGTCTCGGTCAGCGCCAGCGCTACCGGCAGCGAGACGAGTGCGGTGCCGACCAGCGACGCCGTGGGCACCCTGTGACGCTGTGCAGGCAGACACTGGACCAACACCGCGATGGCCGCGAGCAGTGCTGCCACCCCAACGGCGGCGAGCGGTAGGTGCACCCAGCTCGCGTCGTCCACGTCGCGCTGCAACGCCAGCAGCGCCACCGCCACCACCGCGACCACCGCCAGCAGCGCCATCAGCACCACCACGGTCCGCCAGGCTCGGCCTCGCAGCAACGCCCGACGGGACACCGGGGTCGGCAGCAGCACCGCGGCCTCGGCCGGGGTGACCGCGACCAGACCGACCCAGCTCCCGAGCGAGGTTCCGAGCAGGACGGCCGTGCCTGGCAGCAGGGACAGCACCAGCCCCAGCTGGGCCAGCTCCGAGGCCGTCGGTGAGGGTGTGGGCACGGTGACGATGGCGTGCACCACCGCGCCGCCGTAGATGCCACCCAGCAGCAGCGTCACGTACAGGCGGTAGAGCACATCGCCGGGTCGGAGCCGCCGCCCCCGGTCGCGGGTGAGCAGGGCTGGCAGCTCGCTGCCGTCCTTCTCCCGCGTCCTGCGACCTCGGGGTCGTCGGCTGGCTCCCCGTGCCATCAGCTCAGGCCGAGCCGACGGGCGGCTGCTGTCCCACGAACCCGGTCCAGGGGCCCGCGCTCCAGCACCTCGCCCAGCTCGAGCAGGAGCACCTCGTCCACGAGGGGAGCGATGTCCGCCGGGTGATGACTGGCGAGCAGCAGGGTGATGCCGGCGGTCCGGCGCCGGGCCACCTCGGTCCACAGCTCGGCCCGCGCCGCCGGATCCAACCCCCGGTCGGGCTCGTCCAGCAGCAGCACCCGCGCCGGTCGGATGAACGCGAGGGCCAGATCGAGCTTCTGCCGCAGTCCGGTGGACAGCTGCGCCGGGAGCGCGTCCCGTCGCGCTGAGAGGCCCTGCTGCATGAGTATGGCCTCGACGCGCGCCGGCACGTCGGGGACCTCGTGCGCCGCGGCGACGAGCGTCAGGTGCTCAGCGACCGTGAGGTCGGGGTAGAACGCGCCGGTCGCCCCACCGACGGCGACCGCCCGCCGGGCGTGCTGCCGACCCTCGGGGCTCGCCAGGTCGTTGCCCTCGACCTCGACTCGGCCATGGGTGGGACGCAGGTGGCCGGCGATCAGTTGCAGCAGGGTCGACTTGCCGGAGCCGTTGTGGCCGAGCAGGGCCAGGCTGCGTCCCGCGGGCACGTCGAGGTCGAGCGGGTGCACCGCGGTGATCACGCCGAAGCTGCGTCCGGCGGCGATCAGACGGACCGCCGGTTCGTCGGCGGGAGCTACATCCCTGGCCGCGGGAGCCTGGTCGGCACGGTCGGTCGCCACGGCTGCGCCTCCGGCGGTTCCTCGGACTCGGCCCGGGGACGGACCACGATGACCCTAGCCCGGCCCGCTGGTGCCCCGGACCGGCGCACGACACGGTGCCGCGGACAGCGCGACCCGTCCACCGTCGGTGCGGCTCCGGATGACGTCGTTGCGCCGTGCAACGGATCGCTGGGAGCGGCATCTCGCGTCGTGAGCGATGCTGCCCCCCACGAACCAGGAACCAGAACCACGATCCAGGAGCCAGGATGGCCACGAGGAGCGACGGTCCCATCATCGAGGTCCGAGACGTGGTCCGGACCTTCGGGGCGGTCAGAGCACTCGACGGCG
>SLQK01000018.1 GCA_007131525.1 Nitriliruptoraceae bacterium
CATGACCCCCGACCCCACCATCGAGGTCGTGCACGCCGCCATCGGCTTCGCGACCGCGGCCGTGCACGGCCACCACGAGCTCGGACACGAGCTCGCACGGCACGCCCTCCACCTCGACCCGGCGGGCTTCCTCGACGCCGTCATGACGACCATCGAGGCGATCGCCGACGATGCCCAGGAGGCCGGGGTCGACACCGCGATGCACCTCCGGGAGATCGGCCTCGGCATCCACCTCGCCGCCCTCGAGGAGGAGCGGCGGCCGGACCGGCGAGCACCGCGCCGCCAACAACCCTGACCATCCTTCACCGAGGAGCGACCTGCGATGGCCAAGAAGAGCAAGATCGTGAAGAACGAGCAGCGCAAGCGCACGGTCGCGAAGTACGCCCCGCGCCGCCAGGAGCTGCTCGCCACCATCAAGGACCCGAGTGCGACCTGGGAGGACAAGCGCGCCGCACGACGTGAGCTCGACCGCATGCCACGCGACGCCTCACCGACCCGCGTCCGCAGCCGCAGCGGCACCAGCGGCCGCCCTCGCGGCGTGCTCACGCGGTTCCAGCTCGACCGGATCGCCTTCCGCCACAAGGCGCTGAACGGCGAACTCCCCGGCATCCGAAAGGCCAGCTGGTAGCGGGCGACGACCGGCCGGCGGAACCACGACCAGCGCGACCGGCGTCGGACCCGCTGGTCCGGTGTCCTGCCGAGATCCGGACCTACGGTGGGCAGCTGCGACGCGAGGCTCCGGACCGGCGCCACCGGTACATGCACGGTTGACTCCGGGGTCCGGTCGCACCCCGCTGGCAGCGATCGCGACGTACACCAGCGACACGAGGACGGCACCATGGCCTTGATGGTCGGCACTGGCCCCTTCGGGCGCTCGCCCGCCGGGGTGTTCAACTTCGAGGTGGATGCGCCGAAGCATCAGCTCTATCTCGAGCGCAGCCCACGGCGGATCCGTGCCGTGATCGGCGGCGAGGTGGTGGCCGACAGCACCGGTGCCTACCTCCTCCACGAGACCGGGCTGCTGCCGGTCTACTACCTGCCGCGGACGGACGTGCGTGATGAGCTGCTGGAGCCCAGCGACACCTCGACCCACTGTCCGTTCAAGGGCGATGCCTCCTACTGGCACGTCCGGGTCGGTGACGAGGTCCGAGAGGACGCGATCTGGGCCTACCCCGAGCCACTGGCAGGCGCTCCCCCACTCGCCGATCTGGTCGCCTTCGCGTGGGACGCGGTCGACGAGTGGTACGAGGAGGCCGAGCGGATCGGAGTCCATCCGCGTGATCCCTACCACCGCTGCGACGTGGTGCGCACCGATCGCCACGTCGTGGTCCGGGTCGACGGCGAGGTGATCGCGGAGAGCCACCGTGCGAGGCTGCTGTTCGAGACCGGCCTCCCACCGCGGACCTACCTGCCGGCCGAGGACGTGGATCAGGCACGCCTCGAGCCGTCCGACACCGTGACGCGATGCCCCTACAAGGGGACGACCAGCCGCTACCACTCGATCCGCGTCGGCGACCACCTGGTCGAGGATGCCATCTGGGTCTACGACGACCCTCACGACGAGGTCCGCGGCATCGCCGGGTTGCTGGCCTTCGACGACGACAAGGTCGACATCGAGTCAACGCCGGCGAGGTGGCAGCGTCCGGAGCCGCTCGGCTCGTCGGTGAAGCCGCCCGAGCAGCGCCACCTCACCCCAGCAGTTCGAGGAACACGGACAGCCCCACCAGCCCGAACACACCGATGACCGTCGCCCGCCCCCACGCCGCACCGTACCCGCCGCTCCACGCCACCCCGCCGAGCAGGAGCCCGAGCAGCATCGCGGGCATGCCGAGCAGCCCACCCTGGTTGCCCCCGAACAGCGTGACCCCGACACCGGCGACCGCGAGCACGAGCGAGGCGATCCCGACCATCGGTGACCGGGTGGTTCGGGGCGGCGCGCCGTCGGGCGCTCGACCGTTGGGCCCATCACCGCTCGCAGCGGCGGGCCCCCGCGCACGGGGCGCGGTGAAGAAGCCGTCGTGACCGTTCATGACCGACCTCCGGGCAGCTCCGTAGGCTGCCCCATCACGATGTCGGCCCCGCCGGGCCCGGAGTTGACCGATCCGGCTGAGCCGGTGCGCGTTAGCGGCAACCGGCCTGCTCGACCACGGGAGACGAGAGCCCATGGCCAAGCCTCCGATCGAACCGAGGAGATGGGCACCACCCCGCTCACCTGGTCGGCGGGGCGCGTGGCGTGAGAACGCCGCGCTCGCCGGGCTCGAGCTGCTGCCGATCCCAGGAGCCGGGCCCGAGGACGTCGCCATCCTTCCCGATGGCGATCTCGTCACCGGACTGCTCGACGGCCGCATCTGCCGCCTGACGCCCGACGGCCGCAGGATCGAGATCGTCGCGGACACCGGCGGCAGACCGCTCGGGATCGAGGTCCGCGACGACGGACGCCTGGTGGTCTGCGATGCGGCCCGGGGACTGCTCCTCGTCGACCCGACATCGGGCGCGGTGGATGTGCTCGCAGATCGGTACGAGGGGCGGCCGTTCCGCTTCACCAACAACGCCGCGCTCCATCCCGACGGGTCGATCCTGTTCTCCGACTCCTCCCAGCGGTTCGGGATCGAGCACTTCAAAGCCGATGTGGTCGAGCACTCCGCGACCGGGCGGCTGCTGCGCTGGCGGGACGGCGAGGTCGAGGTCGTCGCCGACGGCCTGGCCTTCGCCAACGGCGTGGCGTTGACCGACGGAGGGGCTGCGGTCTGGGTCGCGGAGACCGCCGCGTACCGGATCAGCCGGGTGTGGCTCGCCGGGCCACGTGCGGGCCAGCGAGAGGTGGTCGTCGACAACCTGCCCGCGTTCCCCGACAACCTCTCGACCGGTCCGGACGGCACGGTGTGGGTCGCGCTGCCGTCGACCCGAGTTGGCATCCTCGATGCGTTGCTGCCACGACCTCCCGTGCTGCGCAAGGTGGTGTGGGCGCTCCCCGACGGGCTGCAACCCCAGGAGAAGCGTCTCACCTTCGTGGCAGGCTTCTCCGCCGACGGGGCGCTGACGCACAACCTGCAGGGACCGGGCGACCGCTTCCACTACGTCACCGGCGTCCGCGTCCACGACGGGATGCTCTACCTCGGCTCCCTCGTCGAGACCGCCGTCGCCCGGATCCCGCTCCCCGGCTGACCGACGCGCCAGGTCGCAGCGGCCACGTCGGCGCGGACGGTACGCCCTCAGGCTGCGCGCGCAGGTTGCGGTCCTCGACCCCCGGATGGGTACGTTGGCCAGTCCCCCGCAGCATGGGAGAGCGGCGCTGGAGGGGGGACGATCACCCCGCACAGATGCGACCGCCGGGAGCGCGGCACGCTCGTCGACCAGCGGGGGGGAGCACGCGCGCGACCACCTCGGGAGGAGGCACCGTGGCACGTATCGACACCCTGGAGCTGCCCGTCATCGGCCTGGATGCCCTGGACGGCAGCCTCGGGACACACCACGAGGTGCTGGGCCACCTCGCACGTCAGCATCCGGTCGCCAGGGTCGAGGGGCTCGGCTACCTCGTGCTGGCTCGCCGCGCCGTCGACGCGACGCTGCGGGCTCGGGAGACCTCGATGCCTGCTCTGGCGTTGCTCGAGCTCCAGGGGGTCACCGACGGGCCGGTGCACCACTACCTCCAGGGCAACCTGCTCAGCCTGTCGGGCGAGGTGCACCGGGAGCGGCGTCGGCGGGTCTCGCAGGCGCTCGGGCCCGCGCGCGCGGCACAGCTGCGGCCGACGATGCGCCACCACCTCGAGGAGCTGCTGGGTGCCGTCCACACCGACGAGGTGGAGTTCGTCGCGGCGGTGGCCCGGCCCTACCCGGCGCGCATGATCGCGGAGATCGTCGGTGCGCCCCTCGAGGACGCGGAGCGGCTCGGCGAGTGGGCCTACTGGATCCAGGCGGCACTGGACCCGATGCAGCTCGCTGCGCACCTCGACCGGATCCACGAGGCAGCCGCCGGCTTCGACACCTACGTGCACCAGGAGCTGTTCACCCTCGATCCGGCGACGGCGACCGGCCTGCTGGCCGACCTGCTGCCGGAGGTCGCCGACGGGGCGCTCGAGGAGGCCGACGCGGCGGCGCTGATCAGCTCCGTGCTGGTCGGCGGCGTCGACACCACCCAGGCGCAGCTCGCCCACGCGGCGCGCCTCTTGGCCGAGCACCCCGCACAGTGGGAGCTGCTCGTGCGGGAGCCGGCACGGATCCCCGCCGCCATCGCCGAGGTGCTCCGTTTCGAGCCGATCACCCCCTTCACGGCGCGGCTGACCACGGCCGAGCTCGACCTCGACGGCATCACCGTCCCCGAGGGCACGCTGCTGATCGCGTGCACGGCGACGGCCAACCGCGACGCCGACACCTACACCGACCCCGAGGCGTTCGACATCACCGCCGACCGTGGGAACGCCGCGGATCTGACCTTCGGCGCCGGCGCGCACTTCTGCATCGGTCACGCTCTGGCCCGAGCGGAGCTCGAGGAGGCGCTCACCGTCCTCACCGAGCGGTTCGAGCGCATCGAGCTGGCTGGCGACCCCGTGTTCGACACCCCGTCAGGGGTCTACGGCCTCCTCGAGCTGCCGCTCCGGCTGCAGCGTCATCCCTGAGGATCGAGCCTGACGCACCCTGTGGTCGAGCGCAGGACGGCTAGTAAGGTTTACCTTACTTGCGCTGCCTGCGTTGGATGCTCGACATGAACGCCCACTCGCTGGGGGCGATCCGCCTCAGCGCAGCGCGCATCGAGTTCCGCGTCCCATCCGACGACGGTCGCGTGATCGAGGTCGGGTTCGACGTCACTGACCAGACCCCACATGCGCTCCGTCAACTCCAGCGGGCTCATCCGTCGCATCGACCTGCATCTGATCGATGCGGCGGAGCTGCTGGCGTGCCACCAGGTCCGCGCCGTCGCCGTCGGCTGGCCAGAGCGCGACTGGGATCACGGGCTGCACGAGCGCCTCGGCTGAACTGCTCGGTGACCTCCCGCCGGGTCCATGCTCGCGGATACCTCGCACGCCCCGACCTGCCCGCGAGGCCATCGGCCTCTACCGAACGCGGCTGCCGCCGGGCATGCTGATCAGGTGGGCCACCGCGGAGGCGCAGACCGCCACGCAGCGGTGGACCGTTTCGGGGCCAGGTGATCCGCCGTGCGCCGGCAACGTCATCCGATCATGCCGCTGCTGGTCACCGTCCTTCTCGTGGCGGTGGCCGTCGCGGTCCTACCGGGGCAGGCGACCGGTGCCGCCGCGGCGGCAGCAGCCACGGCCGATCTCCCCGTCATCGTGCAGGGCAGGACCTGGACGCTGCGGAACGGGACCCGCTTCTCCTACGGGCGGCCCGGGGACATCCACGTGATGGGCGACTGGGACCGCGACGGGGTCGCGACCCCAGGGGTGTTCCGCTCCGGCACGTGGTACCTGCGCAACCAGCTGGCCGGGGGCAACGCCGACATCGTCTTCGGGTTCGGGCGGGCCGGCGACGTCCCGGTCGTCGGTGACTGGAACGGGGACGGACGCACCACGATCGGTGTCGTGCGGGGAACCACGTGGCTGCTGCGCAACAGCAACGCAGCCGGCAACCCACACGTGAGGTTCACCTTCGGCGAGCGGGGGGGCGCACCGGTCACCGGTGACTGGAACGGCGACGGGCGCACCGGCGTCGGCATGGTCCGGGACAGCGCCTGGCGGCTCCGCAACACACTCAGCGCCGGACCGGCGGAGATCGCGTTCACCTACGGTCGCGCCGGCGATCGCCCGGTGACCGGTGACTGGAACGGCAACGGCTGCGCCGCTCCCGGGGTCGTGCGTGGCTGCTCCTGGTACCTGCGGCACCACCTCGCCGGTGGCAACGCGGACGTCGTGTTCACCTTCGGTGCCTGCGGGGACGCGGCTCTGAGCACCAGCAGCGCCCAGACGGCCCGCGGGGTGCCGACGTCGCTGCGCGGGACGGAGTGGACGCGGCTGCCGACCTCCGAGAAGGTGGTCGCCCTCACCTTCGACGCCGGCGCCAACGCCGACGGGCTCCCGAAGATCCTCCAGACCCTGGAGGAGACGGGGACGCCGGCGACGTTCTTCCTGACCGGCGCGTGGACCGAGGCCGAGCCCGAGCTGGCCCAGCAGGTCGCCGCCCGCTACCCCGTCGGCAACCACACGATGACCCACCCCGACCTGACCAAGCTCAGCGACGCGGCTGTCCGCCAGGAGATCATGGGCGCTGACACCGTGATCCGCGACGCGATCGGCCGGGAGCTACGGCCGTGGTTCCGCTTCCCGTACGGCGCGCGGGACACCCGCACCATCTCGGCGGCCAACTGCCTCAACTACGGCTCGGTGCGCTGGTCGGTGGACACGCTCGGATGGAAGGGCACCTCCGGCGGCCAGTCGACGACCACGGTCCGCACCCGGGTGCTGAACGACCTGGGCCCCGGGTCGATCGTGCTGATGCACGTCGGGAGCCACCCCACCGACCACAGCACCCTGGACGCCGACGCGCTGCGCGACCTCATCACCCGGATCGAAGCCCGCGGCTACCGGTTCGTCGACCTCGACGCCTACCTGTGAGTGGGCCGGCGCGGCTGGCACCCGGCGCTCGGCTGCTCGACGTCCCGGTTGCCCGTCGGAGGGGGTTGCGGCCGGCCGTCGGACCACGCACGGTCGAGGGTGCATCGCCGAGGTGGCGGGCATGAACAGCGTGGTCGAGCCGGGAGGCACGGGTGAGGGAGCGACGGAGCATCGAAGGCGTCCAGGAGTGGCTGTACCTGATCATCGCGTTGGCGTTGGCGCTGTACCTCGTGATCGGGGTGATCGCCTGGACGTGGATGATCTTCGCCGACGTGGAGGTGCCGTCAGCGTTCACGACGGTCCTGGCGGCGATCGTCGGGTCGCTCGCCGGCATCCTCAGCCCACTGCGGCCGCCCGGCCGGGCCGGCGGACGCGCCGACGCCTGACGGCGAGGGGCCCGCTCGGCGCTCCCGGCGGCTACCACGCAGGGGGCGCTCGCCGGTCGGGCACACCGTGGTGGACCCGTTGACCTCGACCGTGCGGGCGTTCAAGGTGGGGCCAGACCTGGGAGGGATCGCGTGACGCTGGATGCGGACCTGGTGCTCGAAGGTGGTGGGGTCAAGGGGATCGCGCTGGTCGGCGCCGTCGCGGTGCTCGAGGAGCGGGGCTATCGCTTCCACCGCGTGGCGGGGACGTCGGCCGGAGCGATCGTCGGCTCGCTCGTCGCGGCGGGCGTGCCTGCCCGACGGCTGCGCGAGATCATGGAGCAGCTCGACTACCGACGGTTCCGCGACGGCACCTGGCTGACCCGGCTCGGTCTGCCAGGGCAGCTGCTCACCCTGCTGCTCAGGAGCGGGGTCTACCGGGGGGAGGAGCTGCGCGCCTGGCTGCGCGAGGTCCTCGACGAGGCCGCCGTGCGGACCTTCGCCGACCTGCGGCTGGAGGATCCGGGCGCCTCGGTGTCGCCGGGTGAGGCGCACCGGCTGGTCGTCATGGCCTCCGACATCTCCGAGGGGTGCCTGCGGCGCCTGCCCTGGGAGTACGACCGGTACGGCCTCGACGCCGACGAGGTCGAGGTCGTCGACGCCGTGCGGGCGTCGATGTCGCTGCCGTACTTCTTCCGGCCGGTGAGGCTGCGGGACCGCGTCGCCGACCAGCGGCGGTGGCTCGTCGACGGGGGGATGCTGTCCAACTTCCCCGTCGACGTGTTCGACCGACGCGACGGCCAGGTCCCGCGCTGGCCGACGATCGGCCTCAAGCTGTCGGTGCGCGCCGATGCAGCCCAGGGTGTCCGCCACCCGATCGGCGGTGTGTGGTCGATGAGCCGGGCGATGCTCGGCACCCTGACCGGGTTCTACGACCGCATCCACCTCGACCGGGCGGACGTGCTCGCGCGCACCATCTTCATCGACACCGGCAAGGTCCGCACCACCGACTTCGACCTGGACCGGGCCGCGGCACAGGAGCTGTACGAGAACGGGCGAGACGCCGCCGAGCGGTTCCTCGACGGCAGCGGCGACCGGCCGGCCTGGGACTTCGACGACTACGTGCGCCGGTTCCGCCAGCCGGCGGCGGGCTCGGGGCCACCTCATCCCGAGCCCGGGTCACGGTCCGACTGAGCCTCGGGGCAGGCCGACGGCACCCCCGCCCGGCTCGCACTCGCCCCGGAAGAACGCCCACTCCTCGCACTCGGAGCCGTCGGGGAACACGCACACGCCGAGCTGGCCGCCGTCCTCGTCGGCGCGGAGCTCCAGCTGGCCGCCTTCGGCTTCGCAGTACTCGGAGGCGGGGTTGGCGATCCCGGGCTGCTCACCGTCGTCGTCCGGCCCCGGCTGGCACGCCGCGATGAGGACGGCGACACCGATGAGGCAGATGGCCAGTGAGGATCGTCGCTGCATGATGACCACCTCGATCCGAACAGGGAGCGCTGGGGAGCCGGACACCCCCGACCTCGCCGCGGCGACCCGCGGGCGGGATGGCCAGGACCGGACACGGCAGTCGCCGCCGTCGGACCCTGCACCGGTCACGGCGTGCTCCCGCCTCCCATGGTCAGCGGCGCCGGGGCCCTGCGCCAGGGCCGTTCAGCGCGCCGCGCCCCGCCGCGACCGGCCGACCGGGCCCCACAGCTCACGCGGGCCAGTGCTCGATCTCCGTGGCCTTGACGGCGACCCAGAGCTCGTCGCCCTCGGTGATGGCGAGCTCCGCGAGGGCGGCGGCGGTGATCTGCGCGACGATCGGGACGGGGCCGTCGAGGTGGACGCGGACCTGGTCGTCGTGGATGTCGAGCGCGTCGACGGTGGCCTGCCAGGTGTTGCGGGGCGAGCCGTCCGGCTGCCGTCGATGGAGGGCGACGGCGCGGGGGTGGATGGCGACGAGCACCTCGCCGGCGCTCGCCACGCCGTCAGCTGCGGTGAGGGTGGCGCCGCTCGCCAGCGTCAACGTGTGCCCCTCGGCGTGCGCCTGGTAGTGGTTGAGCCCGACGAGCCGTGCGGCCCAGGTCGAGCGCGGACGGCGGGCGACGACCTCGGGCGGGTCGTCCTGCACGACCCGGCCGTGCTCCAGGATCACGAGCCGGTCGGCCAGCGTGATGGCCTCCAGCGGCTCGTGGGTGATCAGCAGCACCGGCCCGGTGAAGGCATCGAGGTGGCGGCGGAGCTCCTGGCGGACGGTGCGGCGGGTGTCGACGTCGAGCGCGGACAGCGGCTCGTCGAGCAGCAGCAGCCCCGGGTCGGTCGCCAGGGCACGGGCCAGCGCCACGCGCTGGGCCTGCCCGCCGGACAGCGCGCCGGGCCGGGCGGCGGCGTGAGCGTCGAGCCCGACCCGGACCAGCCAGTCACGGGCGCGGTCGCGGGCCTCGTGCCGGGGAACGCCCCGCGCACGGAGCCCGAAGGCCACGTTCTCCAGGGCGGTGAGGTTGGGGAACAGCAGGTGCTGCTGGAACACCACCCCGACACCGCGCTCCTGCGGGGCCGTGCGCACGCCGGTCGCCGCGTCCTCGATGACCCGACCGTCGAGGGTGACACGGCCGCGCTCGATCGCCAGCAACCCGGCCAGGGCGCGCAGCAGGGTGGTCTTGCCGGCCCCGTTCGGCCCGAGGACGGCCACCACCTCGCCGGGGGCGGCGTCGAGGGCGACCTCGAGGTCGAGGGTGCCGAGCCGCAGCGCCACCTCGGCGTGGAGCCCGGCGGCGGACTGCGTCGAGGTGGGCGGTGTGGTCGCGGCGGTGGTCATGTCGTGGTCAGGAACCGGTCGCGGAGCGCGACGAGGACGACGACGGACACGGCCAGGAGGATGAAGCTGAGCAGGTAGGCCGCCTCGGGGTTGCGTTCGAGCTCAAGGTAGACCGCCAGCGGCATGGTCTGGGTGCGGCCGGGCATGTTGCCGGCGAAGGTGATGGTCGCGCCGAACTCGCCCAGCGCGCGGGCCCAGGTGAGGGCCATCCCGGCCGCGAGCGACGGCCACACCGCCGGCAGCACCACCCGCCGCAGGATCGTCCACCGGTCGGCCCCCAGGGTCGCCGCGGCGTCCTCGAGCCGCCGGTCGACCATCCGCAGACCCGACTCCACGGTCACGATCAGGAACGGCATGGCCACGAAGGTGGCGGCGATCACGACCGCAGCGGGGGTGAACGGCAGCGTGATCCCGGTGGCCTCGGCCAGGGGGCGGCCCACCAGGCCCCGACGACCGAACGCAGCCAGCAGCCCGACCCCACCGACGACCGGCGGGAGCACCATGGGCAGGATCGCCAGCGCCCGCACGACGGGTTTGCCGGGGAAGTCGTAGCGGGCGAACACCAGGGCCAGGGGCACCCCCAGCACCACCGACACCGCCAGCGCGGCCAGGGAGGACAGGATCGACAACCGCAGCGCCCGAAGCACGACCGGGTCGGTGATGAGCGCACCGACCTGTGCCCACGGGGTGCGCACCGTCAGCCCGATCAGCGGCAGCACCAGCACCGTCAGCGCCACGACGCCCAAGGCCACCGCCGCCCGTGGCGGGGCGACCCCGGTGGCGGTGCCGGTGCCGGAGGTCGTCGGTGCGGTCGAGTCGGTCACGGGACCGCGAACCCGGCGTCGGCGAGGATGTCCTGGGCCTCCGCGCTGAGCAGGAACGCGACGAACGCCGTCGCCGCCGCAGGGTTCGGGGCGTCGGCGAGCACCGCGACGGGATAGCTGGCCAGCACGTTCTGCTCGGCCGGGATGGCCACCCCGCTGACGCGACCGTCGGAGGCGACGATGTCGCTGGCGTAGATGATCGAGGCGTCCGCCTCGCCGAGGGCGACCTTCGACAGGGCGGCCCGGACGTCCTGCTCGAGCGACGCCGGGGCCACCTCGATACCGGCTGCGCCGAGGGCGTCACGGGCGTACTGCCCGGCCGGGACCTCCTCGGCGGGCAGGACCAGCACCAGGTCGGGGTCAGCCAGGTCCTCGAGCCCGCCGATGCCCAGCGGGTTGCCCGGCTCGACCGCGATCTCGAGCCGGTTGGACGTGAAGACCTCGGGGTCGCTCGCGAGGTTCCCGGCGTCGGCCACGGCAGCCATCTGCGTGGTGTTGGCCGAGGCGAACACGTCCGCCGGCGCGCCCTCGTTGAGCTGCCTCGCCAGGGTCTGGCTCCCGGCGACGTTGCGCACCACCTCGACGTCCGGATGCTGGGCGATGAACGCCCTGCTGAGGTCCTCGATGACGTCGGTCAGCGAGGCGGTGGCGAACACGAGCAGCTCGCCGGACACCTCCCCGGCGGCATCGCCGGAGTCGGCACCCCCCGGCGACCCGCAGGCAGCCACCAGCACCGCGAGCGTCGTGACAGCCAACCGCGGCCTCAGCCAGCCGGTCATGGTGCTGTCCCGGGTCGGGGCATCGAGGGCGGCGACGGCACGGCCGGTCGGCGGTCGACGCCGCTCACGCTGCGACCTCGGTGCCGTTGCCGGCGAGGTCGTAGCCGCCGATCGCCGCCAGCCGCCGGTGGACCCGCCGACCGACGAGCTCGTGCAGGAAGGCCTGCAGGAGCGGGTTGTCGGCGTGCTCGGCGGCGACCCACAGCTCCGAGGTGTGGGTCTCCAGCGCATGGAACGCGAGGCCGCTCGCAAGCGCGGCCGGCTCGATCGTGACCGCGACCATCCGGTCGGTCACCGCCCGCCACGCGGCCTCCGCATGGCCGCCGACCCGGGGGCCGCGGATCGGCGCAGGGGCCGCGGTCGCGGCCGCACGCGCGCGTTCGAAGGCGGCCTGGCTGCCCGCCCCGGCCTCGCGGTGCACCACCTCGATGCGGCCA
>SLQK01000294.1 GCA_007131525.1 Nitriliruptoraceae bacterium
CGACCAGGAAGGACTCGCGCTCGCCGTCGGCGAACTCCACCTCGACCTCATCGCCCAGCTCCACGATGGAGGGGTCGTCGGTGACGTCGGCGGGGGACAGGGCGTCGCGCAGCACGACCTCCAGCTCGTCGAGCTTCTCGCGCAGCTGCTCCCGGGCGGTGACGAGCTCCTCGGTCCGCTCCGCAGCGAGGTCGGCGTCCATCCGTGCCAGGCGTTCGTAGCCACGGGCGACCCGTTGCTCGACCCAGGTGCGACCCTCCGATGTCAGGACCACCGGGCCGCGGACAGCCGTGATGTTGGCGGCCATGAGCGACCTCCTTGCGATAGGCGCATCGATCGCATGGGCGACCGATGCGCGATGAAGCGGAGCTTCACGGTACCCCACCGGCGGCCGGTCAGCGAGGGACCTGTGGCCGTAGCGCCGGCAGCAGCTGCCAGAGCGCCTCCGTCGAGCTGGTCGCCGGGTTGGACCAGCCGGTGATGACGGCGTCGGTGGCGAGCAGGGCATCGCCCTCGTGCAGGGTCTCGGTGCGGCCCCCCAGGGTGAGGTCCAGCACCCCACGGATGACCGTGACCGCCTCGGGTGCCTTGACGGTGAAGGGGCCGCTGCTCCCGCGGGCGCCGGCGGCCACCTCGACCAGCCACAGCTCACCCGCGGCGGCGTCGGCCAGGAGCCGCTCCCCGGTCAGCCCCTCCTGCAGCTCGCGCCGCTCGCGACCACTGCGTCGGGACACGGCGTAGCCGGTGTCGGTCTCGGCGCGGGGCCCGAAGGGCACCCCGAGGACCTCCCAGAGCCGGACCAGCGTGTCGCCGCCGGGACCCCGGACCCCACGTTCGACCTGGGACAGCGCTGAGGGCGAGATGCCGACGCGCCGGGCCAGCTCCGCCTGGGACAGCCCGCGCGACAGGCGCTGATCGCGGATCAGCGAGCCGAGCCGCTGGCGGGTGCTGGTCGCGTCGCCGCGCGGGTGGAGATCACCGTCGACCACGACGGCACGGCGGCTGCGGCCCGGTACCTCGCCGCCCCGCCCGTCGGCCTTGCGCACCGTCAGCACGACGCTCGGCGGGTCGCCCGGCTCGGCGTGGGTGTCCGCGACCACCTCGACGACCACCTGGGTGACCTCGGTGAGCCGTCGGAGGAAGGTCGGGCGGTGCGCCGACAGCTCGATCGGCCACAGGGCCAGGCTGCGGCGGCGGTACAGGCGCGGGCAGGTGGACAGGAACAGCTCGAGCGCCGCGGCGTCGGACCAGGCGGCCTGCACCGCGCTGAGCCGGTCGAACACGAAGGCGGCCCCGGTGCCGACCGCGTGGTCGGCGGCCCGGACCGAGGCCAGCGCTGCGGCCAGGTCGGCGTCCGGTGGCAGCGCACCGGGCAGGTCGGGGGTCGTGCCGGTCGTCACGGCCGACCAGTCCAGCACGGTGACCCCGTCGGGCACCGGCCCGGACCAGGGCGCGGCGACGGTGACGATCACCAGGGGGATGTGCCCTCGGGCGGCGGTGACGAAGCGGTCGACGAGCAGGTCCAGTGGCGCGGCGTCGTCGCCGGCGATGACGAGGTTGTCGCCGATGTGGACGTCGTCGATCAGCGCATCGAGGACCTCGGTGCCGCTGGTGGGGCCGGCCTCCTCGCTCACCCTACGTCCCTCCCGGTGGTGCCCCGTCCGACAGGGCACCACCGTAGAGGGTCAGGACGCGAGCTCGCGGGCGATGTCCAGACCGTGCCGCTCCTCGATCGCGGCCGCGATCCGGCCGACGCCGAGGACCATGGCCGCGGTGCGCAGGTCCAGCTCCCGCGCGGCTGCGACCGCCCAGAGATCGTCCAGCGAGCGGTGCATGCGCTGCTCGAGGCGGTCGGCGACGTGGCGGGCGCTCCAGCGCTCCTCGAGCTGGTTCTGCTGCCACTCGAAGCAGGACACGGTCACGCCGCCGGCACTTGCGAGGACGTCGGGCACGACGGTGATGCCACGGTCGTGCAGGATCCGGTCCGCGTGGTCGGTGACCGGACCGTTGGCGGCCTCGGCGATCAGCCGGGCGCGCACGCGCTCGGCCTCGGCGGCATCGATGGCGCCCTCCAGGGCCGCGGGGACCAGGATCTCGCAGTCCAGCGCGAGCAGGTCGTCGGGGCTGATGAGCTCGGCGTCGTGGTGGATGACCGAGCCGTGCGCGGCCTTCGTGGCGGCCACGGCGGCGATGTCGAGCCCGCGGGGGTCGTGGATCGCGCCCCGGCTGTCGGACACCCCCACGATGCGCAGGCCGTCGGCGTCGAGCATGGTCGCCAGGTGGGCGCCGGCGTTCCCGAAGCCCTGGATGACGACCCGGGCATCGGCGGGCAGGTCCATCCGGCGGGCGCTGGCGAGGACGACGGTGCGACAGCCGGCGGCGGTGGCGGTGTCACGCCCCAGCGAGCCGCCGGCCGCGATCGACTTGCCGGTGACGACGCCCGGTTGGGGGCGGCCGGTGACCCGGGCGAACTCGTCAGCCATCCAGTCCATGTGGCGCTGACCGGTGTTGACGTCGGGCGCGGGGACGTCCAGGTCGGGACCGATGCTGCCGGCGATGGCCCGGGTGTAGCTGCGGGTCAAGGACTCGAGCTCGGCCTCGCTGAGCTGCTTGGGGTCGACCGTGATCCCGCCCTTGCCACCACCCAGCGGGAGGTCGACCACCGCGGTCTTCACGCTCATCAGCGTCGCCAGGCCGGCCACCTCGGTGGCGGTGACGTCCGGGTGGAAGCGGGTGCCGCCCTTGGCCGGACCACGGGCCATCGAGTGGGCGACCCGGTAGCCGGGCACCACACGGATCGAGCCGTCGTCGGCGCGGTAGGGCACCTGCACCGCCAGGGAGCGTTCGGGCTGGTGCAGCGTGGCACGGACCCAGTCCGCCAGGCCCAGCTCGTCGGCGGCACTGTCGATGGCGTGCAGGGCCAGCTGGTGCAGGTCGATCGTCACGTCGGGAACCTCCGCAGCTGTGCGCGGCGACGTGACGGGCAGGGAGCACCGTCCAGCCCCACGCGGGGTGGACGACGCGCC
>SLQK01000029.1 GCA_007131525.1 Nitriliruptoraceae bacterium
CCGCAGCCGCCAGGCGCGTCGAGGTGGTCCTCGAGCACCTCCAGCAGCCGCGTGGAGCTGGCCGGCAGCAGATCGCCCTCGACGTGGAACACCACGCCGTCCTGGCTGCGCTCCACCTCGATGCGGGGTACCCCGACCCGCCACAGCGACAGCAGGAGGCTCACGGCGATGCCGAGACCGATGCCGAGCTCCACACCGAGGAGCAGGGTCGCGAGGAACGTGACGGTCAGCGCGATCCCATCGGTGCGCTCGACCTGCCAGGCATGCCGGGCCTCACGAACATCGACCAGCTTGGCGACGGCGGTCACGACGACCGCGGCCAGCACGACCTCGGGCAGCGTGGCGAACAGCGGCGCCATGACCAGCAGCGCGAGCAGGACCGTCGCAGCGGTGACCAGCGTGGCCAGCGGGGTGCGCGCGCCGGCCGCGTGGTTGACCGCGGTCCGGGAGAACCCGCCGGCGACGGGGAACGCCTGGAACACCCCGGCGGCGAGGTTGGCGGCGCCGGAGGCCAGCAGCTCCTGGTCCGGGTCGATGCGGTCCCGCGTCCGGGCGGCGACGGCCCGGGCGACGCTGATGCCCTCGAGGTAGGACAGCAGGGCGATGATGACCGCTCCGGGCAGCAACGCGACGATCGTGTCCAGGGGCGCGCTCGGCAGGCTGGGCCGGGGGAGCCCGCCGGGGACCTGCCCCAGCACCGCGACCCCGCGCGCCTCGAGACCGAGCAGCGGCACCGCTGCCGTCGCGAGGACCACGACCACCAGCGCCGTCGGGAACCGGGGATGCAGACGGCGGCCGAACACGAGCATCGCGATCGCCAGCCCTCCGACCACCAGGGTCGGGAGGTGGGTGGACGGGAGCTCGGTCGCGATGGCACCGAGCCGGGCCAGCCAGCTGTCAGGACGTCCGATCGAGACCCCGAGCAGCTTGTCGAGCTGGCTCGTCGCGATGACGATCGCCGCCGCGGAGGTGAACCCGGAGATCACCGGGTGCGACAGCAGTCCCGTCAGGCGACCCGCACGCAGCAGGCCGAGGAGGACCTGGATGCCACCAACGAGCAGGGCAAGCAGCCCGGCCAGCGCGATATAGCGACCGGGATCCCCGCCGGCCAGTGGCGCCAGGGTCGAGGCGGTCAGCAGCGAGACGATGGCCACGGGCCCGAAGGCCAGCTGCCCCGAGGTGCCGAGCACGGCGTAGGCGACCAAGGGGACCGTGGCGGCGTACAGGCCGGTGACCGGGGGCATCCCGGCCAGCGCGGCGTAGGCCATGCTCTGGGGCACGAGCATCGCCGCCACGGTCAGGCCGGCGACGAGGTCAGCCCGGTGCGACCCGGCGTCGGCTCGCTGCAGCCAGCCGAGCAGCGGCAGCCGCCGGGCGAGCACGCCAGACGCCCGGCCTGGCGCCGCGGTCGCGCTGGTCGTCTCGCCCTTCGCGGCACCCTCGGCCGGATCGTTCACCGACGTTCCTCGTCAGCTCAGGTCGCGCCTCGAACTCAGGCGCTGCGGGGCCGGTTGTAGGGCAGCTTGCTGAGCAGCATCCCCATCGCGCAGGTGTTGGTCCAGGCCGCGACGACCTGGCCCAGGCCGATGAACCCGGCCACGTACCGCGCCGGTGGGTAGACGATGCTCACCAGGATGGCGAGCAGCACGATGCTGCCGGCGACGAACCGCACCTGGCGCTCCAGGTCCCAGCGGATCACATCCTGGACGACCGGCCCGTCGTCGGCCTGCCACGCGAGCATGCCGCCCTCGAGGATCGGCAGGCGGGGCAGGCCGGCCTCGACCAGCTTGTCCTGGGCCTGGTGCGCGCGGTTGCCGGAGCGGCAGACGAGGACGACCTCGCGGCCCTGCTCGACGAGCTCACGCAACTGGTCGACGGACGCGTCGAGGGCGTCGAGGGGGTGGTTCTTGGCGGTCGGGACGCGCACCGACTCGAACTCTCCAGGGGTGCGGACGTCGATGATCTCCACGTCGTCGAGACGGTCGTGCAGCGTCTTCGGGTCGACGCAGACGGTCGTGGCGGCGGCGGTGGTGTCGGACACGAGGTTCCTCCGGGAGCGGTGGTTCGGCGGGTTCCACATGGTTCAACGCAGAATGTACGGACATATTGCATCGGACGCCAAGTGTGCGCCCGTCGCTCGCCCGGGCAGGGCTCCTCCCTGTGACCGCCGGGGCGCGGCGGCCCCAACTCACCTGGCTGCGCCGCGGCGCGGCACTCCGACGCGGCTCCAGCCCACGACACCAGACCGCCCACGGCATGGCCGTGGGCGGTGTGTGTGGCGGCGGCCCGCGCTCAGCCGGCGCGCGGCCGGTTGTAGGGCAGCTTGGCGAGCAGGAGCGCCATCGCGCAGGTGTTGGTGACCGCAGCGACGACCAGCCCGGCACCGACGAACCCCGCGACGAACCGCGCCGGAGGGAACACCAGGCTCACCAGGATCGACACCAGCACGAGCAGCCCAGCCGTGAACCGCACCTGGCGCTCGAGGTCCCAACGGAGCCGGCCCTGCACCACCGGCGCGCCCGCAGCCTCCCAGGCGACGATCCCGCCCTCGAGGATCGGCAGGCTCGGCACGCCGGCCGCGGCGAGCACCCCCTGCGCCTGGCGAGCGCGGTTCTCGGTGCGGCACGACAGCACCACCTCGCGGCCTTCGTCCACCAGCGACCGGACCTCGTCGACGCGGGCACGGAGCTGATCGAGCGGCACGTTGCGGGCATGCGGGACGTGGATCGAGTCGAACTCACCGGGGGTGCGCACGTCGATGACGGTCACGTCGTCGATGCGGCCTCGCAGCGAGCTCGGGGTGTAGGAGCCGATCGGCGCGGATGCCGCCGCAGACGGCGCGGTGCCGCGGGCAGACGGCGCGGTGCCGCGGGCAGACGGTGCGGTGGTGGTCTCAGACATGGAGGGTCCTCGGGATGGCGTGTGCGGTTCCGTCCCGACCTCGACGATGAGGCCGACGGCGGCGGGACCGTAGCCACCTGGACCCGGGCGTCACCGAACGC
>SLQK01000228.1 GCA_007131525.1 Nitriliruptoraceae bacterium
GCCGCCGCAGCGGGCTGGCCAGCGCCCGCGCGGTGACCCCGACGGCGACCGTCCGACCGCTGGTGTCAGCGGCCTCCGGCGAACCCCCCGCTCACCGCTACCATCCGGCACCCGCCTCCCCCTCCCGAGCCCCGTGCCACCACGGTGCGCAGGTGGTGACGCCGGTGCCGATCCGGTCGGGGGACCACGCGGGTTGCGTGCACCGACCTCGAGGAGCGTCCGTGGCCAGCAAGATCGAGATCCAGGTCCCAGTGGAGCGCCAGAAGGCCGCCCAGGCGGCCGGCAACTTCGAGCTCGCCGACCTCCCCGGCGCGCTCGCCACCCCGTCGGCGGCCGTGCGGGTCGGCAAGGCCGTCAAGCAGGACAAGGCGCTGAAGACCGTGCGGTCCCTCAACGGGATCACCAAGCTCAGCCCCGGCCAGGTGATCGCCAACTACGGCAAATCGGAGTCCAAGTGGGCCTCCGCGTACCAGAAGCGCCGCGCCGGCGCGGCGGAGTTCCACGAGCTGCTCAGCTACGCCCGCCAGATCATCGGGCTGGACAGCTCCGGGCAGCTGCTGATCTGCCTGATGGGCCACGCCGGCCAGGGCCCGTGCATCCCGCTGTGGGTGCCGCGGGAGGAGGTCACGCTGACCGTCCAGCCCAACGACATCATCCTCCGGTTCGACGACATGACCTTCGACTGGTGACCGACCTCGCGGCCTTCCGGGACGCCGCCCACGAGCTGGCCGATCTGGCGGACGCCGCCACGATGCGGGCGTTCCGCCACCACCTCGACGTTCGGACCAAGGCCGACGGCACGTGGGTCACCGCCGTCGACGAGGAGGTCGAGCGCACCCTGCGTGCCGCGCTGCGCCGCCGTTTCCCCGAGCACGCCGTGCTGGGGGAGGAGGACGGCCTCGACGGGCCGCCCGACGCCCCACGCTGGGTCATCGACCCGATCGACGGGACCACGAACTTCGTCAAGGGCAACCCGGTCTTCGCCACCCTGATCGGACTGCAGGTCGACGGCCAGGACGTGCTCGGGGTCGCCTCGGCGCCGGCGCTGGCCACGCGGTTCGACGGGATCGCGGGCGGCCCGGCACGGCAGGACGGCCGGCCGATCACCGTCAGCGACATCGACCGGCTCGACGCCGCCGAGGTCGCCTTCGGGGGGCTGTGCTACTTCGCCGACCGGGGGCTGGCCTCGGCACCGGCGCGGCTGACCGAGGTGACGGCCCGGCAGCGCGGCTACGGCGACTTCTGGAACCACTGCCTGGTCGCGGCCGGCAGTACCGACGTCGCGGTGGAGGCAGCGGTCAGCCTGTGGGACCTCGTGGCCGTCAAGGTCATCGTCGAGGCGGCGGGCGGGCGGTTCACCGACCTCGACGGGGTCACCACCGCCGACGGCGGGAGTGCGGTGAGCAGCAACGGCCTGCTCCACGAGGCGGTCCTGGCGCTGCTGACGCCCGACGCACAGGACGCGCGACCGACGCGCGACGCAGGGGACGTCGGGGCATGAGCCCACCGAGCGCAGGCGACCGGGCAGCACCGCCTCGGCCTCCTGCGTCCGACGACGACCCGATGCCCCGCCTGCTCGAGGTCGAGGCCGCCCCGCCCGGTGCCTTCGGCGAGCTCGAACCGACCGCGCCGCCCCTGACCGACGCGCAGGGCCGGATCCGCCTGTCGTTCAGCCGGATCGACACCTACCGCACCTGTCCACGGAAGTTCCGCTTCCGGTACGTCGACCGGCTGCCCACCCTGCCGAGCCCCCACCTGTCCTTCGGCACCTCGATCCACGGGGCCCTGGAGGCCTTCCACGACCGCAAGCTCCCCGAGCAGCCGACCGAGGACGAGCTGCTCGGCTTCCTGTTCGAGGCCTGGGACACCCGCGGGTTCGAGGAGCTGCCGCGGCAGGAGCAGCTCGCCTACTACCGCCACGCGCAGCAGGTGCTGCGCCGCTACCACGCCCGACCGTGGCCGGCGGATCGGACCACCGCGGCGACCGAGGCGTGGTTCGAGGTGCCCTTCGCCTACGAGGCGGTGGTGGTGGGCTCGATCGACCGGGTCGACGTCGACGCCGACGGCGGGCTGCACGTGGTCGACTACAAGACCAACCGCAAGGCCCGGTCCCGCGCCGAGGTGGCGTCCTCCCTGCAGTTGGCGCTGTACGCCCTGGCCTGTCAGCACCTCTACGGCTCGCTGCCACGCACCGTCGCCCTCGACTTCGTGGTGCCGGGGCTCACGGTGACCGTGCCCCTCGACGACCTCGACCTGGACGCGGCCCGGGAGGCGGTCCTCGTGACGGCCGCCGCGATCCGCGCCGAACGCTTCGAGACGCTGCCGAACCGGCTGTGCGACTGGTGCGACCACCGGACCGTGTGCCCCGCCTGGGAGGGCGAAGGTGACGACGCCTTCGGAGCGGCTGTGGCCACCGCCGCGCAGCTGCGCCGGCGACTCCACCGCGAGGTGCAGCAGCTCCGGGAGCTGGAGGCGGGCGTCGCCCGGATCGCGGCCGAACGCGGACTCGACACCTGAGCTCGCTCGGCGCGTTAGGCTCCGCCGACGTTGCGGTGGGGTGCGCCACGATCCGGCGCGGGAGGAGAGACCGGTGGGGCAGAAGGTCAAGGAGACCATGCAGATCGACGCAGCACCCGACGTGGTGTGGAACGTGATCACGGACCTGTCGACCTACCCCGAGTGGGCGGGCGGGGTCCGCTCCACCGAGGTGCTCGAGGCCAACGATGACGGGTCCCCGCACCGTGCGCGGTTCACGGTCGACGCGAAGGTGTCGGAGATCAACTACGTGATCGAGTACCAGTACGTCGACTACGACATCACGTGGCACCTGCTCGAGGGGGACCTGATCTCCCAGCTGAACGGTGAGTACCGGCTCTACGAGACCGAGGACGGCGGCACCGAGGTGGTCTACGGCCTCGAGGTGGACGTCGACCTGCCGCTGCCCGGCTTCATGAAGAAGCGCGCCGCCAAGGCGATCCTCGAGCAGGGACTCAA
>SLQK01000140.1 GCA_007131525.1 Nitriliruptoraceae bacterium
AGTACTTCGTCTCCTACTACGACTACTACCAACCCGAGGCCTACATCGCCTCCAGCGACACCTACATCGAGAAGGACTCGTCGATCAACGACGAGATCGACCGGCTCCGCCACCGCGCCACCATGGCCTTGCTGTCACGACGCGATGTGGTGGTGGTCGCCTCGGTGTCCTGCATCTACGGCCTGGGCTCGCCCTTCCAGTACACCGATCATGTGCTGGTGCTGAAGGCGGGGGAGGAGGCCGGGCTCGACGCCTCCATCCGCAAGCTCGTCGCGCTCCAGTACTCCCGCAACGACCTCAACCTCGTGCGTGGCACCTTCCGGGTCCGTGGCGACACCCTGGAGATCTTCCCAGCCGACGACGACCGCGCGCTGCGGGTCGAGTTCTTCGGTGACGAGGTGGACCGCATCGTGCGGGTCGACACCCTCACCGGCGAGGTCGGCAAGCCGGTCGGCTCCGCGATGGTGTTCCCGGCCTCGCACTACGTCTCCTCCCAGGCCGCACTCGAGCGAGCCCTCGGCTCCATCGAGGTGGAGCTCACCGAGCGCCTCGCGGCCTACGAGGCCGAGGGGAAGCTGCTGGAGGCCCAGCGGCTGAAGATGCGCACCAACCACGACCTGGAGATGATCCGCGAGGTCGGTTCCTGCAACGGCATCGAGAACTACTCCCGTCACTTCGACGGCCGTGCCGCCGGTCAGGCCCCCTTCACCCTGCTCGACTACTTCCCCGAGGACTTCGTCGTGTTCATCGACGAGTCCCACGTGACCGTGCCGCAGATCGGCGGGATGTACGAGGGCGACCGCTCCCGCAAGGACAACCTGATCGAGCACGGCTTCCGCCTGCCCTCGGCGCGCGACAACCGGCCGCTGACCTTCGACGAGTTCCTGGAGCGCATCGGCCAGCGGCTGTTCATCTCCGCCACCCCCGGCCCCTACGAGCGACGGGAGTCGGACTCGGTCGCCGAGCAGATCATCCGCCCGACGGGCCTCGTCGACCCCCGGGTGGTCGTCAAGCCCACCGCGGGCCAGATCGACGACCTGATGGAGGAGATCCGCCGGCGCACGCAGGCCGCCCAGCGGGTCCTGGTCACCACCCTGACCAAGAAGATGGCCGAGGACCTCACCGACTACCTGCTGGAGAACGGCATCCGGGTCCGCTACCTGCACTCCGACATCGACACCGTCGAGCGGGTCGCGATCCTCCGGTCGCTCAGGGTGGGGGAGTTCGATGTCCTGGTCGGCATCAACCTGCTGCGCGAGGGCCTCGACCTGCCCGAGGTGTCGCTGGTGGCGATCCTGGACGCCGACAAGGAGGGCTTCCTGCGTTCCTCGACGTCCCTGATCCAGACGATCGGTCGCGCCGCCCGCAACGTCGACGGCGCGGTGGTGATGTACGCCGACGATCTCACCGACTCGATGAAGGCCGCCCTCGACGAGACCGAGCGTCGCCGGGAGAAGCAGCTGGCCTACAACGCCGAGCACGGCATCGATCCGCAGACGATCCGCAAGCGGGTCGGCGACATCATCGCCGCCGTCCGCGCCGAGGAGCTCGGCGAGGAGTACCGGCCCGTTGCCACCCCGGAGGTGGCGGCCCAGGACCAGCCCGACACCGGTGAGCTGCCCCAGGAGGAACTGGCGGCGCTGATCCAGCGGCTCGAGGAGGAGATGCAGGAGGCTGCGGCCGAGCTGCGGTTCGAGTACGCCGCGCGGCTGCGCGACGAGATCGCCGAGCTCCGCAAGGAGCTCGCCGGGATGCGCGCCGCCGGGGTCTGAACCCCGCCGGGGTCTAAACCCCGCCGGGCGGCGGGCCGGCGGCACACGTCGCCATCCTCCCACAGGCGGTGCCGAACGTCCTCCGCAGGGAGGACGACGGGCCCGCCGCACCGGGCGTAGCGTGGTGGTCGAGCGGCACCCCGGCGTCGACGGCCATCGTCACCGCCCCGCGGGGCCGGAGCAGGACATCGGAGGGTCGGGCATGGGCGCGGTGCTGCGCTGCAGTGGGCTACGTAAGGCGTTCGGCGATATCCAGGCGGTCGACGACGTCGGGTTCGAGATCGCACCCGGGGAGACCTACGGCCTGCTGGGCCCCAACGGCGCCGGCAAGACGACCTCGATCTCGATGATCGCCGGGCTGCTGCACCCCGACGCGGGCGAGATCGAGGTGCTGGGCACCCGGATGACCCCACGGGCGCTGGATGCGAAGGCCGCCGTCGGCCTGGTGCCCCAGGACCTCGCGATCTACCCGGACCTCACCGCCCGGGAGAACCTCCACTTCTTCGGTCGTCTGCAGCACATGAGCCGCCACGACGTCCGTGCTCGCAGCGACGAGATCCTGGAGGTCATCGGGCTCCGGGAGCGGTCCGACGACCGGGCGGGGGAGTTCTCGGGGGGCATGAAGCGACGGCTGAACATCGGCATCGGCCTGCTGCACCAGCCGCGCCTGCTGATCCTCGACGAGCCGACCGTCGGGGTCGACCCGCAGTCTCGGAACGCGATCCTGGAGTCCGTGGAGGCCCTGGCGGTCGAGGGACTGGCGGTGCTCTACACCACCCACTACATGGAGGAGGCGGAACGGTTGTGCCGGCGGATCGCGATCGTGGACCAGGGTCGGATCGTGGCCGAGGGCACGCGACGTGAGCTGATCGACACGATCAGCGAGCAGGACATCGTCCGGCTCAAGGTCGCCGGCGACGTCCATGCCGCAGCCGTGGCCTGTGACGCGCTCCCGTCGGTGAGCTCGGCGGACGCCGAGGACGACGAGGTGGTCTGCCTGTTGGACCAGGCGGCGAGCAGCCTGCCAGCGCTCCTCGCGGCGGTGTCCTCGGTCGACGCGTCCGTGGTCGGGGTCGAGGTCCGCGAGCCCGACCTCGAGGACGTGTTCCTGTACCTCACCGGCCGGGCACTGAGGGACTGACATGCTCCGTGCCGCCGGCCTGATCCTCGTCAAGGACACCCGTCTGCGCGTGCGTGACCGCAGCGTGTGGCTGTTCGCGTTCGTGGTCCCGATCGGGATGACCTTCCTGTTCTCCAGCATCTTCCCCGACACCGGCGCGATCGAGCTGCGGGCGGGCGTGGTCGATCTCGACGGGGGGGAGGTCGCCGCGGGCTTCGTCGAGGGTGTCGTCCCGGCCCTGGCCGACGCCGACGTGCTCACCGAGGTCGGGTTCGACAGCGAGGAGGACGCCCGGGCGCGGGTGACCGAGGGGGAGGTCGACGCGGCCTGGGTGCTCCCGGCCGGGTTCTCCGAGGACGTCCTGGCCGGCGGCGACGCGCGGATCGAGGTGCTCGTCGCCGCGGGCCGCACGCTGCCGGGCGAGCTGGCCCGTGGTGTGGCCGACGCCTACGCCCGCCGCATCGAGCAGGCCGGTCTCGCGGTGACCGTGCAGGGGGTGCTGACCGGCGGTCCACCGGACCCGCAGCTGATCGGCGCCATCGCAGCGGCGGCGGCTGACACCGAGGAGCTGGTCCGCGTGACCACCGACCTCGCCGATCGTGGCCAGCCGCTGGACGCCGTCAGCTACCTCGCCGCGGGGATGGCGGCCTTCTTCGTGTTCTTCGCCGTCCAGTTCGGCGTGACGGGGCTGCTGGAGGAGCGCCAGTTCGGGACCATGTCCCGGCTGCTCGCGGCACCGATCGCCCCGGGCGCGATCCACCTGGGCAAGCTGCTCGGTGCGTTCCTGCTGGGCGTCACCTCGATGGCGGTGCTCGCGGTCGCGTCCCAGCAACTGCTCGGTGCGGACTGGGGCCCGGCGCCAGGGGTGGCGATCCTGATCGTGGCCATCGTGCTGGCGGCGATCGGGGTGATGTCGCTGGTGGCCTTGTTCGCGCACACCGCCGAGCAGGCCAGCAACTTCCAGGCGGTCGTCGCGGTCGTGCTCGGGCTGACCGGCGGGGTGTTCGTGCCGGTCCCCGGTGACATCGCGGCGCTCAGGATCATCACGGCCGTCTCGCCCCACGGGTGGTTCCTGCGGGGGTTGAACGAGCTCTCCGCGAGCGGGCAGTGGACCACGGTCCTGCCTGCGGCCGGCGCGATCCTGCTCTTCGGGGCGGTGACCGCCGTGCCGGCGGTGGTGGTGCAGCGCAGGAGGTCGTCGTGGTGAAGGTGTGGGCGATCGTCAGGGTCGAGCTGACGCGGCTGCTCCGCGACCGATCGAACCTGTTCTTCGTGTTCCTGTTCCCGCTGCTGCTGATCGTGTTCATCGGAGCCCAGTTCGGCAGCGACTTCTCGACCCGGCTCGGGGTCGTCGCCGATGCCGGTGACGCCGAGGCAGCCTCGCTGATCGCGGCACTCGACGACCTCGAGGGCATCACCACCGTGGCCTTCGACAGCCGCGAGGAGCTCGCCGACGAGGTCGATCGCGGCCGGATCAGCGCCGGCGTGGTGCTCCCGGACGGCTACGGCGACGCGCTGCGCGCGGTCGAGCCGGTGGAGGTGGTGTTCCTCGGCCGGCCCGATGCCACCTCGGCGTCGCTGCAGGCCTTGGTCGGTGCCGCGCTGGCGGAACAGGTCCTGCCCGGCGCTGCTGCCACCCTGCTCGTCTCCGGCCGCGCGGCCGTGGGCGCGCCGCCCGTCGAGGCCGCCGAGCTGCGTGAGGTCGCGCTGGCCGTGGAGGACCAGGCCAGCCGCATCGAGGTGTCGGCGACCACGCTCGGCGTGGACGAGCTCGCCGAGGAGTTCGCGGGCCTCGGCCAGTTCGACATCGGTGCCTCCAGTCAGCTGTTCCTGTTCACCTTCCTGACCTCGCTCACCGGCGCCGGCGCGCTGATCCAGACCCGGCAGTACGGCGTCGCCACCCGGATGCTGTCGACCCCCACCTCGACGTTCAGCGTGCTGCTCGGGACCGGGGGAGGGCGGCTCGCGATCGCGCTGTTCCAGGCCGTCTACATCGTGGTGATCAGCACCGTGGCCTTCGGGGTGAACTGGGGTGACCCCCTGGGGGCGACCGCCGTGATCCTGCTGTTCGCGGTCGGGGCGGCCGCGGCGGCCATGGTCGTCGGCTCGGTGTTCTCCACCGACAGCCAGGCAGCCGGCGCCGGCATCGGCATCGGGCTGGGCGCCGCCGCCCTCGGTGGGTCGATGGTGCCGATCGAGCTGTACCCGGAGACGGTGGCCCAGGTCGCGCGGATCACCCCCCACTTCTGGGCGAACGAGGCCATGGCCGAGCTGGTGCGCCGTGACGGGACCATCGTCGACATCCTGCCGCAGCTCGCGGCCCTCGGCGGGTTCGCGGTGGCGCTGGTGGCGCTCGGCAGCTGGACGCTCAGCCGCGCCCTGGTGCGGTGACCGAGCGCGGGCGATGCGGACCCGCGCATCGGGTGCCCTCGGGCGCCGCGGGCGTGGACGGACCCGCGGGTCAGCCGGCAGCGAGCTCCGGTGGGAAGCCACCGGTCGCGATCGGGCCCCACTCCTCGATCGTCACCCGGAGCAGCACCTTGCCCTGGTCGTGCATCGCCTGGCGGTACTCCTCCCAGTCGGGGTGCTCGCCGGCGATGACGCGGAAGTACTCGACCAGCGGCTCGAGCGCCTCGGGGAGATCCAGCACCTCGGCGGTGCCGTGGACCTGGACCCACGGCCCGCCGAAGTCGTCGGACAGCACGCAGGCCGACACCCGCGGGTCACGCCGGAGGTTCACGACCTTCGCCCGCTGGGGGTAGGTGGCGATCACCATCCGGCCCGCCGGGTCGAGACCGGCCGTGACGGGTGAGAGCTGCGGCCGCCCGTCGGCGCGGAAGGTGACCAGCACGACCTGGTGGCGGGGACGGAGGAAGGACTCGAGCTCGCCACGCTCGACCCGGTCGGCCCGGGCGATCTGGCGGGCCATGCTCGCTCCTCGCATGCCGTGAGCCCTGCGCGGCGGGGCCGCGCACAGGGTGGCCCGCGATGCTAGCGAGCTCGGGGCATCCTCCCGCCGCCCCACCTCGACCGGGAGCGGGCGCCGGTGTTGGCCGGCCCACCGGTCCGAGGTGGCTAGGCTCGGTGCACGCTGGCACTCCGCCCGAACCGATCCCGAACCGATCAGGACACCCACCGTGACCGAGCTGCTCATCACCGTGCACCCATGGCTGGGCTACCTCGTCTCCATCGTGGTGCTGCTGGTGGCGCTGCTCGCCTTCGCCAAGGCGAAGGAGGCCGCGGAGTTCCGCTCGGGCCCCTACGCCCTGGGCATGGTCCTGCTCGACATCCAGGTGACGCTCGGCATCGTGCTCTACGTGATCGGGCAGTACTGGAACGCACGGCCGGAGATCGCCTACGTGCATCCGGTGCTGGCGGTCGCGGCCCTGGGGGTGGGGCACGCGCTGCTGTCACGGGCCAAGGGCACCCAGATGGCGGTCGACGCCCACCGCACCGCCGGGCGCGGCCTGCTCCTGGCGCTGCTGCTGGTCCTGGCCTCGATCGGCGTCGCCAGCGCCCCGGCCTTCCTCTGACCGCGGTCCCAGCGGCCGCCCGACGACCGCGGTGACGCCGCCGGGGCCGCCCGGCGGCAGGTTCGCGGCGTGGGACACCTCGCCGACACCGAGGTGACCAGCTACCAGCCCCGTGCCCGCCACTCGGCCAGGTAGGGGCGCTCCGCGCCGATGGTCGTGTCGTCGCCATGGCCCGGATGGACCTGGGCGGTGTCGTCGAGGCGGGCGAAGACCCGCTCCTCGAGCCCGTCCATGATCTGCCGGTGGGCCTCCGCCGACCCGAAGGTGTTGCCCGGCCCGCCGGGGAAGAGCGTGTCACCGGAGAACAGGTGCGCCCTGGCCCTGCCCTGCACCAGGTACAGCAGCGAGCCCGGGGTGTGCCCCGGCACGTGCAGGACCTCCACCTCGAGCTCGCCGACGGTCAGCACCTCACCATCTGCCAGGGCACGGTCGAGGGAACCAGGCAGCATCGGTGCGTCGTCGGCATGGCCCCAGATGGGCAGGCCGGCGGCGGCGATGCCGTCCCAGGCGCGGATGTGATCCCAGTGGCCGTGGGTCAGGACCGCGGCGACGGGCTCGGTGCCCTCCAACGCCTCCAGCAACCTCGGTGCCCGGTCCGCGACGTCGATGAGCAGGGCGCGGCCCGTCGCCGGACAGGACACGACGTAGACGTTGTTGTCCATCTCGCTGACCGAGAGCTTGCGGATGTGCACGGGCCCGTCGGCCCGGTCGAGCCACGGCCCCTCGGGCTCGACGTGTCCCCGGTCGACCTCGGACATGCTCGCCTCCCCGCGAGCGCGACCACCGTGCTCGACGGCGTCGCGCTGGTCGTCACTCGTCCTCGCCGTCGTCGTTCCCACGGTTGGGGCGGATGTTCTTGGGCGTGAGCTCGTTGCCGGAGCGATCCCCGCGGGTGTAGGCGGCGATGTTGCTCAGGGTGGTCTCGGCGATGTTCGACAGCGCCTCCTGGGTGAAGAAGGCCTGGTGCGCGGTGATCAGGACGTTCGGGAAGGTCAGCAGGCGCGAGAACACGTCGTCGGTGATGACCTTGTCCGAGAGGTCCTCGAAGAACAGGTCGCCCTCCTCCTCGTAGACGTCGAGGGCGAGGTTGCCGATCTTGCCGCTCTTGAGCCCTTCGATCGCCGCGACGGTGTCGACCAGCGCGCCCCGGGAGGTGTTCACGATCATCACCCCGTCCTTCATCTTGGCGATCGACTCCGCGTTGATGATGTGGTGGGTGTCGGGCGTCAGCGGGCAGTGCAGGGTGATGACGTCGCACTCGGCGAACATGGTGTCGAGGTCGACGTAGCGCACGCCATAGTCGCGGACCTCGTCGTTGGGGTAGGGGTCGTAGGCCCGCAGCGAGCAGCCGAACCCCCGCAGGATGCGGGCGGTGATCTGACCGATCTTGCCGGTGCCGATGATGCCGACCCGCTTGCTGCGCAGATCGAAGCCGAGGAGCCCCTCGAGCGAGAAGTTGCCCTCCCGCACGCGGTTGTAGGCCCGGTGGATGCGACGGTCGACCGCCAGCATCAGCCCGACCGTGTGCTCGGCCACCGCATAGGGGGAGTAGGCCGGGACACGCACCACGGTGATGCCACGCTCCGCGGCCCGGTCGACGTCGACGTGGTTGAACCCGGCCGAGCGGAGCGCGAGCAGCTCGACCCCCTGCTCGGCCAGCAGGTCCACCACCTCGGCGTCGACGTTGTCGTTCACGAAGGCGCAGACGCCTTCATGGCCCGCCGCCAGGGCAGCGGTGTTGGCCTGCAGGCGGGCTTCGAGGAAGGTGAGGTCGTGGCCATGACGCTCGTTGGCCTCCTCGAACGATCGGCGGTCGTAGGCCTTGGTGCTGAAGACGGCGATGCGCACGACGGTCTCGATTCCTCGGTGACGGGGGGAGGTGGATCGGGCGGGGGACGGGGCGGAGCGAGGCGGGGCGGGGGCTCGCACCGGCAGCTTAGGCAGCGGCCCCGGGCGCTGAGCGGGGACGACCCATCCGTTCAGCCGGGTGGTCACGAGCCACAGGTAGCCTCGCACGAGTTGTTCGACGCCCGACCAGCCGCTGTCCGGCTCGGCCTGCACCCCGACGGATCGCCCGTGGCCGCCTCGCCCTCCAGGTCCTCCTCCGCAGCGCATCGTGACCACATCACGGTGCGCGGCGCGCGGGAGCACAACCTCAAGGACGTCGACCTCGAGCTGCCCCGCGACGCGCTGATCGTGTTCACGGGCCTCTCGGGCTCGGGGAAGTCGAGCCTGGCCTTCGACACGATCTACGCCGAGGGGCAGCGTCGCTACGTGGAGTCGCTGTCGGCCTACGCCCGACAGTTCCTCGGGCAGATGGACAAGCCCGACGTCGACTTCATCGACGGGCTGTCCCCGGCCATCTCGATCGACCAGAAGTCCACCTCCCGCAACCCGCGCTCCACCGTGGGCACCATCACCGAGATCTACGACTACCTGCGGCTGCTCTACGCCCGGATCGGCCAGCCGCACTGCCCCAACTGCGGTCAGCCGATCGCGCGCCAGACCGCGGAGCAGATCGTCGATCAGGTCCACGAGCTCCCCTTCGGCACCCGGTTCCAGGTGCTGGCGCCGGTGGTGCGGGGTCGCAAGGGCGAGCACGCGGCCCTGTTCCAGCAGCTGTCGACCGAGGGGTTCGCCCGGGTCCGCGTCGACGGCGAGGTGCTGGCGATCGACGAGGTGCCCCGCCTCACCAAGAACGTCAAGCACACCATCGAGGTGGTGGTCGACCGGCTCGTGCAGAAGGAGGATCTGCGCCGCCGGCTGTCGGACTCGATCGAGACGGCCCTGACCCTGGCCGACGGGGTCGCCATGATCGAGGTCCTGCCGACCCGCGAGGCGATCGAGGCGGCCGAGGCGGCAGGCGAGCCCGCGCCACGGGCGGAGGAGCTGGTGTTCTCCGAGCACCTGGCCTGCACGACCTGCCAGGTCAGCTACGACCAGCTGGCACCCCGCAGCTTCTCCTTCAACTCCCCCTACGGCGCCTGCGAGACCTGCTCCGGGCTGGGCACGCAGCTGATGGTCGACCCGGAGCTGGTGCTCGGTGACGAGTCGCTGTCGGTCGAGGAGGGTGTGGTCCTGCCCTGGGGCACCGGCGCCCAGTCCAACTACTACCGCCAGCTCCTCCGGGCGACGGTCCAGCACCTCGGCGCGGATCCCGCCACGCCCTGGCGGGACCTGCCCGAGCACGTGCGGCAGGGGGTGCTGGAGGGCACGGGGGACCGGGTGCAGGTGTCCTACACCAACCGCTACGGGCGCCGGCGCTCCTACCGGGCCCGGGTCGAGGGCGTGCTGTCCTCCCTCAAGCGGCGGCACCGCGAGACCGACTCCGACCACGTCCGCGCGCAGATCGAGCAGTACATGCGGGAGGTGCCGTGTCCCGCCTGCGACGGCCGCCGGTTGCAGCCGATCGTGCTCGCCGTGACGGTCGGCGGCCGCTCGATCGCGGAGCTCACGGCGATGTCGGTGGCCGAGGCCGACGCCTTCGTCCAGGACCTGCGCCTGAGCGAGCGGGACCAGCTGATCGGCGCCCGGGTGCTCAAGGAGATCCGCGCCCGGCTGCGCTTCCTCCTCGACGTCGGGCTGGAGTACCTCACCCTGGACCGGGCCGCGGCCACCCTGTCAGGCGGTGAGGCCCAGCGGATCCGGCTCGCCACCCAGATCGGCGCCGGACTGGTCGGGGTCCTCTACGTCCTCGACGAACCCTCGATCGGGCTGCACCAGCGTGACAACGAGCGGTTGATCGAGACGCTGCTGCGCCTGAGGGACCTGGGCAACACCCTGATCGTCGTCGAGCACGACGAGGCCACGATCGACGCGGCCGACCACGTCGTCGACATCGGCCCGGGCGCCGGGGAGCACGGCGGCGAGATCGTCCACTCGGGCACGGTGGAGGGCCTCAAGCGCCTCACCCGCCGCTCGCTCACCGGTGCCTACCTGGCCGGGGAGCGGCAGATCCCGGTGCCCCAGGCCCGGCGGGGTGGCGCCGGGACCGCCATCGAGGTGCTGGGCGCGCGGGCCAACAACCTGCAGGACGTGGATGTCACCTTCCCCCTCGGGACGTTCACCTGCGTCACCGGGGTGTCGGGCTCAGGCAAGTCCTCGCTGGTCAACGAGCTGCTCGCCCGGGCCCTGATGCGCCACGTGTACGGCTCACGCGACCGCCCCGGGCTCCACCGTCGCATCGCCGGGCTCGACGCGGTCGACAAGGCCGTCATCGTCGACCAGTCGCCGATCGGGCGCACCCCGAGGTCCAACCCCGCGACCTACACCGGGCTGTTCGACCACGTGCGCAAGCTGTTCGCCGCCACACCCGAGGCCAAGGTGCGGGGCTACCAGCCCGGACGCTTCTCCTTCAACGTCAAGGGGGGTCGGTGCGAGGCCTGCAAGGGCGATGGGACGCTCAGGATCGAGATGCACTTCCTGCCCGACGTCTACGTCCCCTGCGAGGTCTGCAAGGGGCGCCGCTACGACCGCGAGACCCTGGAGGTGCACTACAAGGGCCGCAACATCGCCGAGGTGCTGGGGATGCCCGTGGAGGAGGCGCTCGCCTTCTTCGCCAACCAGCCCTCGATCGCCGCGCACCTGCAGACCCTCGACGACGTCGGCCTCGGCTACGTGCGTCTCGGCCAGCCGGCGACCACCCTGTCGGGGGGCGAAGCCCAGCGGGTCAAGCTCGCCAGCGAACTCAGGAAGCGGGCGACGGGCCAGACGGTCTACATCCTGGACGAGCCGACCACGGGGCTGCACTTCGAGGACATCCGACGCCTGCTCGACGTGCTGCACCGGCTGGTGGACAAGGGCAACACCGTGATCGTGATCGAGCACAACCTCGACGTGATCAAGACCTCCGACCACGTCATCGACCTCGGCCCCGAGGGCGGGAGCGGCGGCGGCCGGGTCGTGGCGGCCGGGAGCCCGGAGCAGGTCGCCGGGGTGCCGGAGAGCTACACCGGCAAGTTCCTGCGCGAGGTGCTCGGCTGACCCCGATCGGCTGCTCGCTGCGGTCGGGCCGCCGCCGATCGGCCGCGGGCTGGCGGACCTGCGATCTGCGGCGTGGCCAGCGGTGACCCCTGCTCGGATCGCAACGGAACGACCACCAACGGGTCGCATCGTTGCGATCCTGGCATCCGCGACGGCCACCCCTGCTCGGATCGCAACGGAACGACCACCAA
>SLQK01000084.1 GCA_007131525.1 Nitriliruptoraceae bacterium
CTGACGATCGACCCCTCGACGTCCTACGCGGCGACCATCCGGACCAACAAGGGCGACATCGACGTCGAGCTGTTCGCCGACGAGTCACCCATGACGGTGAACAACTTCGTCTTCCTCGCCCGTGAGGGCTTCTACGACGGTGTGATCTTCCACCGCGTGATCTCCGGCTTCATGATCCAGGGCGGCGACCCGACCGGAACGGGCACCGGTGGCCCCGGCTATCGCTTCCGGGATGAGCTCGATGCCGCCGGCAAGCGTGGCTACGACCGCGGCACGCTGGCGATGGCCAACGCCGGGCCGAACACCAATGGCTCCCAGTTCTTCATCACCCACGTGGATGCGCCGCTGCCACCGGCCTACGCCGTGTTCGGGCGGACCACCGCCGGCCAGGATGTGGTCGACGCGATCGCCGGGGTCCCCACCGGCCCGGGCGACCGGCCGGTGGAGGACGTGGTCATCGAGACGATCGAGATCGCCGAGGGCTGACCGGGCGAGTCGGCGGTCACCGGCCGGTCGCTCGTGGCGTGTCGGCCCGGCGGTGGCAGTCAGCCGCCGGGTCGCTCGTCCTCGCCGTGGTCGTCCTCGGGCTCGTGGCCGGGGTCCGCGGCGTCGGAGGCCCCGGGCGGGATCGGCGGCGGGGGTGGCCCGTCGGGGTCACCACCGGGATCGTCGCCGGGCCAGGGCGGCAGGTCCGACAGCTCGACCCGCCGGGGCGCTCGGCCCTGCTCGTAGTCGCGCATCCGCTTCGGGTACCCGACCTTGCGGGCGTCGTACAGCGGGATGTTGAGGTCCTTGCAGAGCGCGGCGGCCTGTCCGCGGTCCTTCACGGGGCGACGGAGGTACTCGCCGTCGTCGGCGACCAGCAGCACGGTCGTGGAGTAGATCGTCGTCTTCGGCTCGAGGAACGCCTCGACACCGATGCGGCTGCGGGCGAACCGCTCCAGCTCTGAGGTCGCCTCGCGGGACGCCGCACTGGTCGAGGGACTGTCGGGGCGCTGCTTCGACTCGCCCTTGAGCCAGGCGCGGAGACGGTCGGAGAAACCCACGGTGCAGCCTCGAGCGGGTGCGGACGGGACGGGACGGCAGGCTACCGGTCGGCCCGCCCGCCCTGCCGGGGTCGGTCGCTCAGGAGCTGTCCCCGTGGTGCTCACCGTCCTCGTCCTCGACCAGTTCCACCAGGACCCCCCCGGTGCCCTTGGGGTGGACGAAGGCGATCATGTGGCCGCCGCCACCGGGTCGGGGCGACTCGTCGATCAGCCGCACGTCCTCGGACCGCAGGTGGTCCAGCGCCGCCGAGACCGAGCTGACACCGAACCCGAGGTGGTGCAGTCCCGGCCCGCTGCGCGCCAGGTAGCGCGCGATCGGCGAGTCCTCCCGGGTCGGCGCGAGCAGCTGGATCGACACCCCACCCACGGTGAGCATGGCCTCATCGACCCCGTCGGACTCGATCCGCTCGCGGGAGCTGACCGTCAGCCCGAAAGCGCGCTCGTAGAAGGCGATGGCCTCATCGAGATCCTCGACGGCGATGGCGATCTGGTCGATGCGGGTGACGTCCACGCGGGCCTCCGTTGTCCTCATCGGCGATGAGCAAAGCCTGCCACCATCACCGGTCCGGCCCCGCATCGGCGTCGGCGCGCACCGGGACACGCCGGTGACGCCGTCGGTGACGCCGCCGGTGACGTCACCGGTGCGGGCGCCGGTGCGGGCGCCGGTTGTGGGACTGACCGTGCCCACGCGTAGGCTCGCGGCCAACCGGGAGAGGAGCCTTCCATGCAGGACGTGGTCGTCGTCGGGTACGCACGGACACCGGTGGGACGCTTCGGCGGTGGGTTCGCCGGGCTGAAGGCCACCGAACTGGGTGGCCACGCCATCGCCGGGGCGCTGCGGCGTGCCGGGCTGGACGCCTCGGAGGTCGGCTACGTGGTCATGGGCCACGTGCTGCAGGCCGGCCAGGGGCAGATCACCGCCCGCCAGGCCGCGGTGGCCGGTGGGATCGGGATGGGCGTCGCCGCCGAGACGGTCAACAAGGTCTGCCTGTCCGGGATGACCGCCATCAGCCGGGCCCGGGACCTGATCCGGGTCGGGGAGTTCGATGTGGTGGTCGCCGGCGGGATGGAGTCGATGTCGACCGCCCCCTACGTGCTGGACAAGGCCCGCTTCGGGTACCGCATGGGTGACGGCAAGGTGACCGATGTCATGATGCACGACGGTCTGACCTGTGCCTTCGACAGCTGCGCCATGGGTCTGGCGACCGACGACTACCAGCGGTCCAAGGGGCTGGAGATCACGCGCGAGCAGCAGGACGCCTGGTCGGCGCGGTCCCATGAGCGGGCCGCCGCCGCCTGGGACGCGGGCGCCTTCGACGACGAGGTGGTCCCGGTCGAGGTGCCGCAGCGCAAGGGCGACCCGGTCGTGATCACCCGCGACGAGGGGATCCGTGCCGGGACCACGGCCGAGTCCCTCGGGGGTCTGCGGCCGGCGTTCAGCAAGGAGGGCACCATCACCGCCGGCAACGCCTCCCAGATCTCCGACGGGGCCGCCGCGGTCGTGCTCGCCAGCCGTGAGGCCGCCGAGCGGCACGGGCTCGAGGTCCTGGCCTCGATCACCGCGTGGGGGACCGTGGCAGGTCCCGACCCGTCGCTGCACCTGCAGCCCGCGAACGCGATCCGGGTGGCTGCCGAGCGGACGGGTGCCGACCCGAGCGGGTTCGACCTGTACGAGATCAACGAGGCCTTCGCCTCGGTGGCGATCGCCTCCGCCCGCGACCTCGGCGTGGACGAGGACCGGGTCAACGTCAACGGCGGTGGGGTCGCGCTCGGGCACCCGATCGGCTGCTCCGGCGCCCGCATCGTGGTCTCACTGATCAGCGAGCTGCGCCGTCGTGGCGGCGGCAGCGGCGCGGCGGCGTTGTGCGGTGGTGGGGGCCAGGGCGATGCCGTGACCGTCGAGGTCTGAGCGTGGCCCCTGACCTCGACGCGCTCGTCGCGGGGCTCGAGCGCGGTGAGCGGCGTGCCCTGGCGCGCCTGCTCACCGTCATCGAGGACGGCAGCCCTGAGCAGCTGCGCCACGTGGTCGCCGCCCTGCACCCGCTGGCGGGCACGGCCAGGGTGCTGGGGATCAGCGGGTCACCGGGGGTGGGCAAGTCGACCCTGACCGACGCGATCGCCACGCAGCTGCGTGGCGCCGGACGCACCGTCGCGATCCTGGCGGTGGACCCGTCCTCTCCCTTCACCGGGGGAGCGCTGCTCGGTGACCGCATCCGCATGCAGGGACACCACACCGATGCCGGGGTGTTCATCCGCTCGATGGCCTCCCGCGGCCACCTCGGTGGGCTGTCCTTCGCCACCCCGCAGGCGGTGCTGGTGCTCGATGCCGCCGGCTTCGACGACATCATCATCGAGACGGTGGGGGTCGGCCAGTCGGAGGTGGAGATCGCGGCGACGGCCGACACGACGGTGATCACGCTGGCACCCGGGATGGGCGACGGGGTCCAGGCCGCCAAGGCCGGCATCCTCGAGGTCGCCGACGTGTTCGTCATCAACAAGGCCGATGCCGGTGGCGCCGGGAGGTTGCAGTCGGAGCTGCAGGGCATGCTCGAGATGGGACACGCGCTGGCGGAGGACGAGGACGAGCCCGGCTGGTGGCCCCCGATCCTCAGAACGGTGGCCGTGAAGGCCGAGGGCATCGCCGAGTTGGTCGCTGCGCTCGACGACCACACCAGCTTCCTCGCCACCCACGGGATCGGGGCGGCCCGCCGCCACGCCCGGACCCGGCACCTGGTGCGCGAGCTCGCCCTGGAGTCCACACGGCGCACCTTCGCACGGCTCGAGGAGGGTGAGGACGGGCTGCTGGAGGCGCTGGCCCAGCGGGTCGAGCAGCGCGACCTCGACCCCTACCGGGCCGCTGACGAGCTGCTCGCCGCCTCACGCCTGGCTGCCTCCTGACCAGCCGGTCCCCGGCCACCGGTGGAGCCTGCCGGCCGGCTGAGCCGGGGCTCGGCGGCTGGCGACCGATCGGCGCACGCGCTCGGCCGGTCGCCGCAGCGCGCTACCGACGGATGGCCGCCCTTCAGGCCCGACGGGCCTCGGACGACACCACTAACGTGCTCCCTGCGAGCGGAGAGCGCTCGCATCCCTCGCGACAGGCGACCGGAGGTCACCGTGAGCGCACCGACCGCGCAGCGCGCCAGCATCCAGCGGGTCCGACCGAGCGTGCTGGCCGGCCGCTACCCGGCCAAGGCCGTGATCGGCCGACCTGTGGAGGTCACCGCTGACATCGTCGGTGACTCCCACGACCTGCTGGCGGCCGTGGCGCAGTTCCAGGCGGTCGGTGACGAGGAGTGGGAGGAGGTGCCGCTCCACTACGTCATCAACGACGTGTGGTCCGGGTCCTTCACCCCGGCGACGTTGGGGCGGCACCGCTTCCGGGTGCTCGCCTGGGTCGACCACGTGGGGACCTGGATCCGTGATACCCGGACCAAGGTGGAGGCGGGGACGCTGGAGGAGGTCGATCTCGCGGTCGGTGCGAAGCTGCTCAAGCGGCGGGCCAAGGAGGCCAAGGGCGTCGACAAGCACCGCCTCAAGGAGCTCGTGACCGCGCTCACCGACACCGAGCTGGACGCGGCGGCCCGGGCCGACCGGGCCACCGCCGACGAGATCCTCGAGCTCGCCCGCCGGCACGACCCTCGGGCGTTCTACGTCCGGTCGCGGGTCTACGACCTGGAGGTCGACCGCGAGCGCGCGGCGTTCTCGACCTGGTACGAGCTGTTCCCCCGTTCGGCCGCGACCGAGCCCGGGCGCCACGGCACCTTCCGTGACGTCATCGACCGCCTCGACCACATCGCCTCGATGGGCTTCGACGTGCTCTACCTGCCGCCGATCCACCCGATCGGTCGGGCGCACCGCAAGGGTCGCAACAACGTGGTGGAGTCCGGCCCCGACGACCCGGGCTCGCCCTGGGCCGTGGGCAGCGCCGAGGGCGGCCACCTCGACATCCACCCCGAGCTCGGGACGCTCGAGGACCTCGGCGCCCTGATGGCAGCCTGTGAGGACCGCGGGATGGAGCTGGCGCTGGACATCGCCTTCCAGTGCGCCCCCGACCACCCCTGGGTCACCGAGCACCCCGAGTGGTTCAAGCAGCGCCCCGACGGCTCGATCCAGTACGCGGAGAACCCGCCCAAGAAGTACCAGGACATCTACCCGATCGACTTCGAGACCAGCGACCCCGAGGGGCTGTGGTCCGCGCTGAAGGGGGTGTTCGACCACTGGATCGCCGAGGGGGTCAGGATCTTCCGTGTCGACAACCCCCACACCAAGTCCTTCCCCTTCTGGGAGTGGTGCCTGGGTGAGCTGAAGGCCGAGCACCCTGAGTGCATCTTCCTCTCCGAGGCCTTCACCCGCCCGAAGGTGATGTACGAGCTCGCGATGCGTGGCTTCAACCAGTCCTACACCTACTTCACCTGGCGCCGGCACAAGCAGGAGATCCAGGACTACTACACCGAGCTGTTCCACACCGAGGTGGCGGACTTCTTCCGGCCGAACTCCTGGCCGAACACCCCCGACATCCTCACCGACCAGCTCCAGCACGGCGGCCGGTCGATGTACGTCCAGCGGCTGGTGCTGGCGGCGACGCTGACCGCCAACTACGGGATGTACGGCCCGGCCTTCGAGCTGATGTGGTCGGCCAACCGTCCCGGTGCCGAGGAGTACCTCGACAACGAGAAGTACGAGATCAAGACCTGGGACGCCGACCAGCAGCCGTGGTCGCTGGCCGAGGTGATCCGGCTGGTGAACTCGATCCGCCACGCCCACCCCGCGCTCCAGCAGGACGCGACGCTGACCTTCCACGAGATCAAGAACGACCGGTTGCTCGCCTACTCGAAGATCGACCGCTCCGGACGGGACGCCGTGCTGGTCATCGTCAACCTCGACCCCTACGAGACCCAGGTCGGCACCACCTGGCTGGACCTCGAGGCCCTCGGTCTGGACCCGGATACCGAGCACTTCGAGCTGCAGGACGTGTTCGGTGGCGGGACCTACCACTGGTACGGACCGGAGAACTACGTCGAGCTCAACCCCCACGTGACACCGGCCCACATCTTCCAGGTCCGGGTCCCACCGCGTGACGAGCGCGACCACGACGCGGGCGTGTGAACGACGCCACCCCCACCACGACCACCGGAGGAGCACCCCACACGATGACCGCCGACCAAGCCCGCACCCCCGAGGATCCGCAGTGGTACAAGGACGCCGTCATCTACGAGCTGCACGTGCGGGCGTTCTTCGACGCCAACGATGACGGCATCGGGGACTTCGCCGGGCTCACCCAGAAACTGGACTACCTCCAGGATCTCGGGGTCACCGCGCTGTGGCTGCTGCCCTTCTACCCCTCACCCGGTCGTGACGACGGCTACGACATCGCCGACTACACCGCCATCAACCGCGACTACGGGACGATGCGCCAGTTCAAGCGCTTCGTCGAGGAGGCCCACGCCCGGGGCTTGAAGGTCATCACCGAGCTCGTGATCAACCACACCTCGGATCAGCACGCCTGGTTCCAGCGGGCCGTCAAGGCGCCGCCCGGCAGCCGCGAGCGCGAGTTCTACATGTGGTCCGACACCCCCGAGAAGTGGGATGACGTCCGGATCATCTTCGAGGACTTCGAGGCCTCGAACTGGACCTGGCACGGTGAGGCCCAGCAGTACTACTGGCACCGGTTCTTCCACCACCAGCCGGACCTCAACTTCGACTCACCCGACGTGCAGCAGGCCGTCAAGGACGTGCTGGACTTCTGGGCCGAGACTGGCGTGGACGGGATGCGGCTCGATGCGATCCCGTACCTGTTCGTGCGCGACGGCACCAACGGGGAGAACCTGCCCGAGACCCACGCCTTCCTCAAGGAGCTGCGACGCCACCTCGACCGGCACCCCGACCGGATGTTCCTGGCCGAGGCCAACCAGTGGCCGGAGGACGCCGCCGCCTACTTCGGCGACGGCGACGAGTGCCACATGAACTTCCACTTCCCCCTGATGCCACGGCTGTTCATGGCCGTGGCCCAGGAGGACCGGTTCCCGATCGTCGACATCCTGCAGCAGACCCCGGAGATCCCCGAGGAGAGCCAGTGGGGGATCTTCCTGCGCAACCACGACGAGCTCACCCTCGAGATGGTCACCGACGAGGAACGCGACTACATGTACCGCGCCTACGCGCGGGAGCACGACATGCGCGTGAACCTCGGGATCCGCCGCCGGCTCGCGCCGCTGCTCGGCAACGACCGCCGGTTGATCGAGCTGATGAACTCCCTGCTGTTCAGCCTGCCCGGCACGCCGATCCTCTACTACGGCGACGAGATCGGCATGGGCGACAACGTCTACCTCGGTGACCGCAACGGGGTGCGCACGCCGATGCAGTGGTCATCCGACCGTAACGGCGGGTTCTCCCGGGCCAACCCGCAGCGGCTGTACCTGCCGACCATCATCGACCCCGAGTACCACGTCGAGTCCATCAACGTCGAGGCCCAGCAGAACAACCCGCGCAGCCTGCTGTGGTGGATGAAGCGCATGATCGCGCTCCGCAAGCGCCACCGGGTGTTCGGGCGTGGTGGCCTGACGATGCTCTCGCCCGACAACTCCAAGGTGCTGGCTTTCGTGCGCTCCTGGACCGACCCCGACACCGGGGCGAGCGAGGAGGTGCTGGTGGTCGCGAACCTGTCGCGCTACGCCCAGGCCTGCGAGCTCGACCTCGGCGACCACGCGGGGCGCTTCCCCGTGGAACTGCTCGGCCGGACCACCTTCCCCCGCATCAGCGATCAGCCCTACCTGCTCACCCTCGGCCCCTACCAGTACCTGTGGTTCTCGCTGGAGCGTGACCCTGCCAGCGTCACCCTGTCGAAGCTGCCGGAGTTCGCCGGCGACGTGGTCGCCGGCAAGGAGGCGGAGGTGGCCCTGCCCGAGGTGACCGTGTCGGGGGAGTGGACCGCGTTGCTGCGCGGGCCGGGACGCGGTCGGCTCGAGGCCATCCTTCCCGACGTGCTGCAGCGGCAACGCTGGTTCGGGGGCAAGGCCCGCACCGTGCGGGGGACCTCGGTGCTCCACGCGATCCCGGTGGGTCCGAAGGACCGGCCGGTCCTGCACGTGCTGATCGTCGAGGTGGAGTACGTCGACGGTGAGCCCGAGTCCTACGTCGTCCCCGTCACCTTCGCCGAGGGGGAGGAGGCCGGCCGTCTGCTGGCCGTGCAGCCGAACGCGGTGCTGGCGACGGTGAAGGGCCAGGGCTCCAAGGCCAGCTCGGGGGTGCTGGTCGACGCGCTCACCGACGAGACCGCCCAGCGCGCGTTGCACCAGGCCATGGCCAAGCGCCGCCGGCACGAGGGCCAGACCGCCACCCTGGTCGGCAGCCGAACCGCCGCCTTCGAGCGTGCGGTCGACGGTGGGGAGCTCGAGCCGCACCTGCTCAAGGGTGAGCAGTCCAACACCTCGGTGCTGTTCGGTGACGCGGTCCTGATGAAGGTGCTGCGCCGGCTCGAGGACGGGCTCAGCCCCGACGTCGAGGTCGGCGCCCACCTCGACCACCTCGAGCACGTGCCCGCGGTCGTGGGCTCGCTGGACGTCGTCGCCGCCGGCTCCTCGAGCCGGCGCACGCTGGCGATGTTCCAGCGCTTCGTGCCGAACGAGGGCGACGCCTGGTCCCTGACCCTGGACGAGCTCGGCCGGTTCGCCGAGCGGGTGGTCTCCGACCCCGACGGGGCGGTGCCCAGCCGCATCAAGCACGCCGACGATCCGCTGGGACTGGCGCTGGCCCGAGGTGGCCTTCCCGAGAGCGCTCACGTCGCGATCGGGCCCTACCTCGACAACGCGCGGCTGCTCGGGGTCCGCACCGCCGAGCTCCACGTCGCGCTGTCCGACGATCGCGGGGACCCGGCCTTCACCCCGGAGCCGATGACCCGGCTCAGCCAGCGCAGCCTCTACCAGTCGATCCGCAACTCGGTCCGGCTGGGGCTCAGGGCGGCGGGCCGTGAGGCGAGGAACCTGACCGAGCCCGAGCTCGCGGCCGAGGTGCGGCGGATCGTCGCGGCGGAGTCGGAGCTGCTCGAGCGCCTGCAGGCCCTGACGGCGGAGCCGATCGCCGCGACCCGGATCCGGACCCACGGGGACTACCACCTCGGGCAGGTGCTGTTCACCGGACGGGACTTCGTCATCATCGACTTCGAGGGTGAGCCCGCCCGCCCGCTGGGGGAGCGGCGGCTGAAGCGCTCACCTCTGCGGGACGTGGCCGGGATGCTGCGCTCCCTGCAGTACGCCACGGCCTCCACCCTGCGGGACCAGGTGGACCGCGGCCTCGTCACCCCCGACCATCCGAACCACGAGCTGTTGACGGCGTGGCTCGACCGGTGGCTGACCTGGGTCAGCGCCGCCTTCCTGGACGGCTACCTCGATGTGGCCGCCGACCAGCCCTTCGTCCCTGCCGACCCGGCCCATCTCCGGCTGCTGCTCGATGCGTTCCTGCTCGAGAAGGCCGTCTACGAGCTGGGCTACGAGATGAACAACCGCCCCGCGTGGGTGGGGATCCCGCTGGCCGGGATCGCACAGGTCCTCGACCGAGAGGTGACACGATGACGCTCGCAACCTCCCTGATCACCGACGACGATCTGTTCCTCTTCAACGAGGGCACCCACCTCCGGCTGTGGGAGAAGCTGGGAGCGCACCCCGCCACCGACGCGGACGGCGTGGCCGGCGTGCACTTCGCGGTGTGGGCCCCCAACGCCCGCGAGGTGACCGTCATCGGGGACTTCAACGGCTGGGACAAGGCCTCACCCGAGGGGCGGATGGGTGCCCGTGGGGTGTCGGGGATCTGGGAGGTCTTCGTCCCCGGCGCCACCCAGGGCGATGGCTACAAGTACCACATCGTCTCCCACGTCGGCGGCCACGCGGTCGACAAGGCCGACCCCTTCGCCGTCCACACCGAGACCCCGCCGCTGACCGCGAGCAAGGTCTGGGACCTCGACTACGAGTGGGGCGACGAGGAGTGGATGGCGGGCCGCGGTGGCACCCAGGGACTGGATGCTCCCGTGGCGATCTACGAGCTCCACCTCGGGTCCTGGCGGCGGGCCGATGACGGCGCCGGGCCACGACCCATGACCTACCGGGAGCTCGCCGAACCGCTGGTCTACCACGTCCAGGCCATGGGCTTCACCCACGTGGAGTTCCTGCCCGTGATGGAGCACCCCTTCTACGGGTCCTGGGGCTACCAGAGCACCGGGTACTTCGCACCCACGAGCCGCTACGGCACCCCGCAGGATCTGAAGTACCTCATCGACCAGCTCCATCAGGCCGGGATCGGCGTCATCCTCGACTGGGTCCCGAGCCACTTCCCGACCGACGAGTTCGCCCTCGGCAACTTCGACGGCACCCACCTCTACGAGCATGCCGATCCCAAGCAGGGGTTCCACCCGGACTGGTCCAGCTTCATCTTCAACTACGGCCGGCCCGAGGTGGTGGCGTTCCTGCTGTCCTCGGCGATGTTCTGGCTCGAGGAGTACCACGTCGACGGGCTGCGGGTCGACGCCGTCGCCTCGATGCTCTACCTCGACTACTCGCGCGAGGACGGCGAGTGGATCCCCAACGTCCACGGTGGCAACGAGAACCTCGAGGCGATCGAGTTCCTGCGACGGTTCAACACCGAGGTGTTCCAGCGTTTCCCCGACGTGCAGACCTACGCCGAGGAGTCGACGTCCTGGCCGATGGTCTCACGGCCGACCTACCTCGGTGGGCTCGGGTTCGGCATGAAGTGGGACATGGGCTGGATGCACGACACCCTGGAGGTCTTCGAGCGCGATCCGATCCATCGCAAGTACCACCACAACCAGCTCACCTTCCGGTCCGTGTACGCCTTCTCCGAGAACTTCTGCCTGCCGCTGTCCCACGACGAGGTGGTCCACGGCAAGGGGTCGCTGATCGGGAAGATGCCGGGGGACACCTGGCAGCGCTTCGCGAACCTGCGGGCGTTGTACGGCTACATGTTCACCACCCCGGGCAAGAAGCTGTTGTTCATGGGCTCGGAGTTCGGGCAGTGGTCGGAGTGGGCGCATGAGCGCTCGCTGGACTGGCACCTGTTCGAGGGCGACCCGCTGCACCGTCAGCTACTGCACTGCGTGAAGGACCTCGCCACGCTGTACCGCGAGACCCCGGCCCTGCACGAGGGCGACTGCGAGCCCTTCGGGTTCGAGTGGCTCGACGGCAGCGACTGGCAGAACTCGGTGATCAGCTACCTGCGCCGGGCACGGGACGGATCCGCGGCGCTGGTCGTCGCCAACCTGACCCCGATGACCCGGGAGAACTACCGGGTCGGTCTGCCCCACGGCGGGCACTGGCGGGAGGCCTTCAACGGCGACGCGGTGGAGTACGGCGGGTCGGGCACCGGCAACTTCGGCGGGATCGACGCGCTGCCCCACCCCTTCCACGGCCGATCCCACTCCGCCGTGCTCACCCTGCCGCCGCTGTCGATCGAGGTCTTCCTGCCCTCCGACGACTGACGGGCTGGTGCCGTAGGCTCTCGGGCCGGATGCGGTGGCGGCCGTGTGGCCGACCGGCCGCCCCGCCA
>SLQK01000319.1 GCA_007131525.1 Nitriliruptoraceae bacterium
GAAGGTGCCGAACACCAGCGTGCGGTGCAGGTCGACCTCGGTGCCGTCGGGCTCGAGCAGGGTGACGCTCTTGGTGAAGCGACGGTCGTAGCCGGGCCGCAGCTCCGCGCTCTGGCGTCGCAGGTCGCACCGCTCCGACAAGCTGGTGATGGCTGCATCGAGCTGGTCGGTGCGTACCAGCAGGTCGACGTCACCGAAGAAGCGCCACGAGGGGTCCGGGTAGGCGAGGTGGGCGTGGGCGCTGCCCTTGAGCGCCACCACCTCGACGTCGTCGGCCTCCAGCGCGCCGGTCAGCTCCAGCAGGCGCTGCTCGAGGTGGAGCACGGCGGACATCGCATCCTGGTGGCGTTCGAGGGCGTCGCCGCGCTGCTCGTCGGTCACGGGCAGCGCGCCTGCGTCGATGGCGGCGAGCAGCAGACCGGGCACGCGCTGGTGGGCGACGCGCTGGAGGAGCTGCTGCCAGGTGGCGTCGTCGGGCGGGGCCGTGGCGATCGGCTGGTCGGTACCGGGCAGGCCGAAGGCGGCCACACCGCGGAGCAGGGCCGTGACGTCCGGTGCGGTGTGCGGCGCGGGGGTCGTGGTGGTCACGGCTGGCGGACCACCTGCTCGGCGGCGAGCTGCGCGAGGAAGGCGGCGACCTCGGGTCGGATGATCGCGTGGTCGGTGCCGGTGGCCTCGGCCAGCAGGTCGACGAGGTGGTGCTCGTCCGTGGGCTCGGCGAGCAGCTCCCAGATCACCGCGCCGGTGCCCTCGAGCAGCAGCGGTTCGGCCTGGTCGGGCGGGAGCACGATGATGCGGTCGCTGGAACGCCGCCACAGCGCGCGGGGGTGGCGGTGCCAGCGGGGGCCGGGTGTGGGCGCGTTCGCTGGGGTGGGCGTCGCGCGCGGCGCGGTGGCGTCGGCTCGGGTGGACGTGTCGAGTGGCGTGGGCGTCTCGCGCGGCGTGGGCGTCTCGCGCGGCGTGGGTGCGTCGCGTGGCGTGGGCACGCCGTGCGGACCGGTGCCGGCGGTGTCGGTGGGCTCATCCATCCTGGAGCACGGTAGAGGCTGGGGCGGTGGCGGGGGCGCTGCTTGTCCACAGCCGCCGGTGGCTCCCTATCGAGCCAGCTGCGCTCGGCGTCGTGTGCGGACGCTGCGTCGCGGGGTGTCGTCGTTGCCAGCCCGTCGGAGAGGTGCCACCATGGCCGTCGAGGAAGGACGTCGGATCGCCCTGCACCGCGCTGCGACAGCGAGCTGGGGCGAGGAGGTCGCGGACACCTTGGTCGAACTCGTCGCACCATCCGGCCACGAGTTGGCGACGCGTGCCGACATCCGTGGGGTGCTCGATGCGATGGAGGCGATGGACCAGCGGTGGGATGAGCGCTTCACGGCTGCCGAACGGCGGTGGGACGAGCGTTTCACGGCTGCCGAGCGGCGGTGGGATGAGCGGTTCACCTCGGGTGAGCGGCAGTGGGACCAGCGGCTCGCGACCGTCACGGCCGAGATGGCGGCGATGGAGCACCGCCTGGAAGCGGGGTTCCAGCGCGGGATCCGAGAGGCCATCACCTCGCAGACCCGGACGCTCGTGATCTCACAGCTGGTCGCGATCGTCGCGATCGCCGGGCTGGCCTTCGGTCTGGCAGGCTGAGCAACGTGGCCGAGCAGATCGACGTCGTCCGGTTGGTGGCTGGGCCCGAACCCGCCGCCGTCGCCGAGGCGGTGCGCACCACCGTTCGCGTCCGCTGCCGGCCGCCGGCAGCCACCTCGGCGTCGGGATGACGTCAGCCCCCCGACCCGACGCCGACGCAGCGGTGCCTGCGGCCGACCTGCTGGCGGCGGCACGTTTCGACCATCGCATCGGGCCGTGCCGCGTGTTCGACCAGTGGTTCGAGCTCCGAACCAACGACGCGGGTGTCGCTGGGCTGCTCTCGGAGCTGTACGCCGCGATGCTCGAGGGCGAGGGCGAGGGCGACAGGGGCCACCTCGATGTCCAGGGCGATCTGCACCTCGATGTCGGGGCAGACCCCACCGTGTACCGGCTGCTGGCCCCCTCGGACGGCAACGCTGGGGTCGTCGCCCGGGACGACGAGGTGCTGGTGACCAGCCCACGCCCGGCGACGCTGCTCGGGCGGTTGGTGTGGGCGATCAACCGGCAGGTGATCGACGGGACGACCGACCGCGTGTTGTTGCACGCGGGCGCGGTGGACCTCGACGGGGCCGGGGTGGTGATCCCGGCCGAGATGGAGTCGGGCAAGTCCACCCTGGTGACGGGGCTGCTCGACCGGGGGTTCGGGTACCTGACCGACGAGGCCGCCTCGGTGACCACCGAGCTGGTGCTGGAGGGCTACGCCAAGCCGCTGTCGATCGACCCGGGCTCGTGGGAGGTGCTGGCGCACCATGACCCGGCGTTGGCGGCGGAGCTGGCGCCGTACCTGGAGCGGCAGTGGCAGGTGCCGGCCCAGCGGATCGGGCCGGTGGTGGATCGCACCCGGCTGGCGATGATCGTGTTCCGCCGCTACGAGCCGGAGACGCCGACGCGGCTGGAGCCGGTCAGCCCTGGGACGGCGGTGCGGCTGGTGGTGGGCTCGACGTTCGTGACCGACCGCGAGCACCTGGCGCTGGACCGCCTGCACGAGCTCGCGGCGATCTGTGGGCAGGTCCCGGCCTACGAGCTGGTCGGTGACGACCTGGGCGCCGCGTGCGACCTGGTGATCGCGGAGCTCGCCCGGATCCGGAGCGCGTGAGTCCGGCGGCGGGTGTGTGAGTCCGGCGGCGGGTGTTGATGAGCGAGGCCCGCAGGGGTGCGCAGAACGGGAGCTCCTGGTCCTGCTAGATCTCGTGGAGCGTTATCGGCCATCCGGCGGCGCCCGCGAGGGCCCGCAGATCGGCGGCATCCCCTGTGACCACCGGCGCTGCCATCACGCGCGCAAGGATGACGACCGACGCGTCGACGACGTCGCTGGTTCGGGCCTGGCCACACAACGTGCCGGCA
>SLQK01000069.1 GCA_007131525.1 Nitriliruptoraceae bacterium
GGGCGATCCTCGAGGAGGTGCTGCTCTCCACGATGTACGAGCTGCCCTCCCGTGACGACGTCGGCCGGTGTGTCATCGACGCCGACACCGTGCGCAAGCGCACCAACCCGACCCTGGTGCCTACCGCGAAGCTCCGCGGCCTGGACGAACCCCGGGAGCGCTCGGCCTGACTGTCAGGCCGGGTCGTCGCACGGTGCCAGCCGTCACCCGAGCGGATGTCGATCGGGTCGCCCCGAGGGTCGCCGAGCACGTGCGTCGTACCCCGGTCCTCCACCTCGGTGGTGGCGAGCTCGGGCTGACCGGCACGGCGGCGTCGTGCCGGATCATCGCCAAGCTGGACCTGCTGCAACCGACGGGCTCCTTCAAGGTCCGGGGCGCCACCGCCCTACTCACCGATCCCGAGCTGCAGGCTCCCCTGCGAGCGAACGGGGTCCTCGCCGCCTCCGGCGGCAACTTCGGACTGGCCGTCGCCTGGGCCGCCCGGCGGCTCGGCCTGCGGGCCACCATCGTCGTCCCGTCGAGCTCGCCCCGGGCCAAGCTGGACCCGATCGCCGAGCTCGGGGCCGAGCTGGTGGTCGTGGACGGGGTGTACGCCGACGCCGCGGCTCACGCCGAGCTCCTGCAGGCCAGCACCGGGGCCGTGTCCGCCCACCCCTACGACCAGGCCCAGGTGGTCGCCGGCCAGGGGAGTTGTGCCCGTGAGCTCGTGGCCCAGGCGGGCCCGCTCGACAGCGTGCTGGTCGCCTGCGGGGGCGGCGGCCTGCTCGCGGGCACCATCGCTGCCGTCGACGACCGCGTGCAGGTCGTGGCCGTCGAGACCGAGGGCACGCGCACGCTGACGGCGGCGCTGGCTGCCGGAGCGCCGGTCGACGTGGAGGTGAGCGGGGCCGCGGCCTCCTCGCTCGGCGCCGGCCGGATCGGCGCCCACGCCTGGGCGTCCCGGTCACGGCTCCGTGGCGCGGTGACCGTCACCGACGACGAGGTGGCCGACGCCCAGGCCCGGCTGTGGGCCGCGGCCCGCCTGATCGCCGAGCCCGGCGGGGCCGTCGCGTTGGCGGCGCTGCTCAGCGGCCGGTACGTGCCCGCACCCGACGAGCGCGTCGGCGTGATCCTGTGCGGCGCGAACACCGACCCCGGCTCGGTCCTCGGCTCCCGGCCGGCCGGGTCGTGACCCCGCCCTGCCCCCCGGCCGCAGGTAGGGGCTTCCCCCCGTAGCGCCGAGCGGGCCGGTAGGTCACGGTGAGGGTGACGACGGAAGGCGGACCTGTGGACACCCTCACCGAGCGGCTCGACTCCTGGGTCGAAGCCGGGCTCGTCAGCCCCGAGCAGGCCGAGCGGATCGCCTCCTTCGAGGACATCCGCGCCGAGCACACCGGCTTCAGCCCCGCCACGCCCGGCGACCTCGACCTCGACAGGCGACCGGATGCGCCGTCGCGCACCACCGTGACCGCAGCGCCGCCCCGGCCGCCGCGCGCCGACCGCGACCGCACCAGCCTCGCCGAGGCCATCGGCTACGTGGGCGCGTCGCTCGCGCTGGGCGCCGTCGCGCTGCTGCTGGGTGAGCTGTGGGCGGACCTGCTGGTCGGCGGCCGGCTCGCCCTGGTCGGCGTGCTAACCGTGGCGGTGTTCGGCGCCGGGCTGGCGCTCCGCGGCGCCGAGCGTGGGGCGATGCGCCGTCTGACCAGCGTGCTGTTCGCGGCCACCGTGGCCGGCGTCGGCTGGTTCGCCGGGGTGGTCGCCGGGGATCTGCTCGACCTGCGCTGGGCGCAGACCGGCCTGAGCGTCGGAGGATCGATGCTGGTCGTCGCGGGCGTGCTGTACCTGTGGCGCGGTGGCGCGCTGCTCCAGCTCGCGGCGCTCGGCTCGGCGCTGCTGACCGCGGGGATGGCCCTGTCGGTGCCGGACCTCTCGCTGGACCCGGTCTGGTACGGGGTGGCGTTCGCCACGATCGGGGTCGCGTGGTTCCTCCTGGCCTTCGGAGGCTGGCTGGCTCCACGAGGGCTCGCTGAGGTGACCGGGGCCCTGGCGACCCTGCTGGGCGTCCAGGTGGCCGCCTTCGACGGTGCGACCGTGCCGGCCCTGGCTGCCGGGATGCTCGGGGCCGGTGTGCTGGTGTGGCTGTCGGTCCGCCACGACCGGCTGCACTACCTCATCGTCGGCGCCATCGCCCTGTTCGTGGTGACGCCGCGGCTGGTCTTCGAGCTGTTCGGGGACGCGATCGGCGCGCCGGCGACGCTGCTGCTCATCGGGCTGCTGCTCGTCCTGCTCGCGGTGGGGATCGGTCGGGCCCGCCGCGAGGTCGTCCACGACCGCACCGACCCGCATGGAGGTGCGTCATGAGCACCACCTCGCTGTCATCGACCGCGTCGACACCCCCGCCTCCACCCCCACCCGCAAGCGGTGGTGGTGGGTCGACGGGCGGCGCGCCTGGGTCGGCGACCGGCCCGGGCGGGACCTCCCCCTCGCCGCAGCGCAGCCTGGTCGCGTTGCTGGCCGCGGCCACGCTGGTCGTGGTGGTCATCGCCCTGGTGCTCGTGTTCGGGATCGCCCGGCCGCCGGCGCTGCCGACGCTGGCCGAGGAGCCCGAACCCTCGCTGACCGCCTCGCTGGCCTGGACCCAGTGGGACGGGGACGGGGGCGGCTCGTGCGTCCACGTCCTGACACCGTCGGGCGAGGAGCGTCAGGTCGGCTGCTTCTTCGACGGGGAGGAGCTCGTGGCCTGGACCGACGACGGGATCGCTATGGCCGTGTGGGGCCCGCGGCACGCTGTGGAGCTGATCGATCCCGACACCGGCGAGGTGGTCGACAGGATCGATGGGGAACCCGAGGAGTACGTCGGTCGCGGGGGCGACGCGGTCCGCAGCAGGACGGTCGACGGGACCCTGACCGTCACCCTGCGCGAGGGTGACGTGGAGCTGTGGCGGGTGGACGTGCCGGACACCTACGGCGTCAACGA
>SLQK01000075.1 GCA_007131525.1 Nitriliruptoraceae bacterium
CGCCTCGGGTCCGGCGAGCAGCAGGAGCGGCGCGGCGGCAGCCTCTGGCTCCTGGCGGGGGACCCGCACCGCCACGGTGCCCTCACGGTCCGTGCGACGGATCTGCGCCCCGAGGCCGTCCAGGGCAGCGAGGGTGTCAGGGTGGGGGTGCCCGTGGCGGTTGTCCTCCCCTGCGCTGATGATCGCCACCTGGGGCGCCACCGCCGCCAGGAAGGCCGGATCGGTGGTCCCTGCACCGTGGTGCGGGACCGTCAGCACCTCGGCACGCAGCCGCTCGGCATCCGAGGCCAGCAGGTCGCGCTGGGCCTGCAGCTCGATGTCGCCGGTGGTGAGCAGGCGGGCTCCAGCGTGGTGGAACCGCAGCACGAGGGAGGACTCGTTCAGCTCGCTCCGGGCGAACCGGTAGGGGCGACCGGGTGGCGGGTGCAGGACCTCGATCGTCACGTCGGCGAGCTGGACGGTCGTCGACCGGCTCGGTGCGCGGACCGGGATGCCCCGGGTGGCCGCCACGCTCCAGACCTCCGCGGCCTCGGGCAGCTCGGTCGGCAGCGGCAGCGCCCAGACCGCTCCGACCCGGAGCCGGCGCAGGACCTCGGGGACGCCGCCGACGTGGTCGAGGTGCGGGTGGGTGACCACCACCAGGTCGAGCTGCCGCCGGCCCTGTCGTCGCAGCCAGCGCGCCGCGGTGCCGTCCTCACCGGCATCGACCAGCACCCGTGCCGCCGGCGTCTCGACGAGGAACGCGTCCCCCTGGCCCACATCGATCGCCGTGACGGTCAGGCCGGCGGGTCGCAGGCTGCCGGTCACGACCGGGAGACCGGCCAGCACCAGGGCGAGGACGGTCACCGCCGCCGCGCACCGCCGCATCGCGCTCCGTCCCGCCGCCAGCAGCCACACCACGCCCGCCGCCGCGGCGACCCCCGTGAGCGGACGGGTCACGTCGATCACGGCGCCGCGGCCCGAGAGGTGCTCGGCGACGAGCAGGACCACCCGGGCTCCCGGACCGGCCAGCGCGAACCCCAACGCAGCGAGCTCGACGTGGACGACGGCGAGCGCCGTGGCCACGAAGGAGAGCGTCGCCGCCACGACCGCAGCGGGGACCGCGATCAGGTTGGCCGGCACGCTCACCAGCGCGAGCTCGCCGAAGGTGGCCAGCAGCACCGGCAGGACCGCGACCTGGGCTCCGACGGTCACGCCGATCAGGGTGGCCGCCCGGCGCGGGACCCGGGCCGGGAGCCGATCGCGGACCACGGGGGCCACGAGCAGCACGCCCGCGGTGGCTGCTGCGGACAGCAGCAGCCCGAGCGAGGCGGCCAGCCGGGGGTCGAGCAGCACCAAGAGGAGCACCGCCACGGACAGCGCGTGCCGGGCGTCGCGCACCTGCCCCCGCACCCCCGCCAGCAGCAGGAGCAGGGCCATCGAGCCGGCGCGCAGCACGCTCGGTTCGAACCGCGTGAGGAAGGCGAACCACGGGACGACGGCGGCGACCGCGAGGCGTCGCACGGTCGGCGGCGCGCGGAGCAGCCCCGCCAACCCGAGCACCCCACCGATCACGATGGCGACGTTGGTGCCGGAGACCGCCGTGAGGTGGGTCAGCGACGTCGCCTGCATCGCGGCCCGGTCCTCGGCGGGCAGCAGCCGGGTGTCGCCGATGACGAACCCGACCAGCAGCCCGCCGGTGCGCTCGTCCAGCCAGCGGGTCGCAGCCCTGCGGACGCGGTCCCGGAGCCACTCGGTGGACCGGGCCGCCGGACCGCCTGGTCCGAGGCGCTCGATGCCGTCGACGTCGAGCACCACCCGGGCGTGCTGCTGGGCCAGCCAGTCGCCGTAGCCCCCGTCGGGCAGCGGACGGGCCGTGGCGGTGGCACGCCAGCGCTCCCCGAGCGTGGGAGGCTCCTCCTCGAGGACCAGGGCGACCCGCTCGCGGACCGCCGTTCCCGCGACCACGTCGACCCGGGCCAGCACGTGCCAGCCACGAGCGATAGGCCGCGGCTCCGCGACCACGGTCAGTTCCACGGGCAGGTGCCCACCCCAGGCGGCCAGTGCGGGGAGCACGCCGACACGGGCCGCATCGTCCCGCAAGGCCACCCCGGCCGACACGGTGGCGGCGACGACACCAAGGGCGAGCACACCGACCCCGACCCCCAGCTGGTCGCGTCCTCGGCCGCGGTGGGCGAGCAGGAGCAGGCTGACCGCGCCGATGACCGCGACGAGCAGACCGGCCCCTGCCGGGGAGACCAGCTCGGCGGTCAGTGCCGGGAGCGACCGCTCGACCGCTGGCCGGGGCCCGCCACCGGCCGAGGTCCGCCCGACGAGGCCGCCAGCGCCGACCGCGAGCAACGTCCAGGACGGGATGGGGCCCAGCACGTCCCCCAGCGGTGCCCGTCTCACCGCCGCGGCCGTCGGCGTGCCCCCAGCGTCGACGCGCTCACCGCACCACCACCAGGGGTGCGAGCCGCTGGAAGGTCGCCTCGCCGATCCCCGACACCCCCCGGAGATCGCCCGGCACGGCGAAGGGGCCGTGGAGCTCGCGGTACTCGATGATCGCCGCCGCCCGGGCGGGCCCGATCCCGGGCAGCTGCTCCAGCTCGGCGGCCGTCGCCCGGTTCAGGTCGATCAACCCCTCCGGCGTGGTCCCCGGGCTGCCGGTGCCGGTCTCGCCTGCGCCGTCGTCGGCGCTCCCCGCGCCGGGTGGGGCCCCAGCAGCGCTCTCCCCGAGACGTGGCAGGTGGACGTGCTCGCCGTCCACGAGCGTCCTGGCCAGGTTGATCCGATCGGGGTCGGCGTCCCGGGTCAGGCCACCGGCCGCGACCACGGCGTCACCGACCCGCCCACCCGACGGCAGGGTCACGAGCCCTGGCCGGGCCACCCCGCCCGAGACATGCACCGTCACCTCGCCGTGGGCCGACCCTGGGCGGTGCGGTGCCGCCCCATCGGGCGTGCCAGCCATCGGGCCGGCCGGATCTGGCACGACCCCCGGAGCCGGCCCGTGGGCGTGGCCCTCGGCGGTCACCGCGGCGCCGACGGCCTGGATCGCGTCGAGGGCGTCGGGCCCGGTCACGCTCTGCCCCCACCACAGGAGGGTGGCGACGATCGAGCCCAGCACGAGCAGGGCGAGACCGATGGCCTCGGCTGGGGTGGGCCGGACCCAGCCCGCCCACCGCTGGCGCACGGGCAGCACCTCGGCATCGGGGTCCCGACCGAGGCCGTCGGTGTCGGGGTCAGGGTGGCTCATCATGGCACCAGCCTGCCCGGCCGCGGGCCGGTCGCGGCGATGGAGGTGCCGCAGCCTGTGGATGACCGTCCGCAGGTCGGGGCACCATGCCCCGTTCAGGCGGTGGGCACCACCGCGACCCCGACGGCGCCGGGCCCGACGTGGCTGCCCACCACCGGACCGATCAGCGTCTCGAGGCGCTCGCGCACCGTGACGTGCCGGTCGATGACCTCCCACAACTCGGCGGCGCGCTCCGGGTTCACGGCGTGGGTGACCGTGACATCCGCCGGCTGCCCGCCCGCTGCCTGCGCCGCCAGGACCCCGACCCGCTCCAGCGCCCGGCTCCAGGTCCGCGCGCGCTCCCGCACCTCCACCCGCCCGTCGGGGGTGACGTGGAGGATCGGCTTGACCCGGAGGGCGGTGCCGATCGCGGCCTGGGCGCCGGTGAGCCGGCCACCCCGACGGAGGTGGTCGAGGGTGTCGACCACGATCAGGCTCGCCGCAGCCGCCCGGACCCGGTCGGCGGCGGCGACCACCTCGGCGACGCTGCCGCCGGCCTCCGCGACCCGGTGGGCGGCGAGCACCGCGGCGCCGAGGGCGCCGCCCACCAGCCGGCTGTCGACCACCTCGACGTCCAGCCTGGCCTGTCGGGCCCGGTCACGGGCCAGTGCGACGGTGCCGGAGAGCGCCGCGGAGCAGTGGATCGACACCACGTGGGTGGCGCCGTCGTCAGCGCAGTCGCCGTAGGCCTCCTCGAACCACGCCGGGGCCGGCTGGGAGGTGGTGGGCAGGACCTCGCTGGCCGCCAGTCGCTCGTAGAACCCGGCCGGGGTCAGTTGGACGCCGGCGATCAGGGTCTCGTCCCCGAAGATCACCGACAGCGGCACGACCCTGAGCCCCAGCGACTCGACGAGCTCAGGAGGCAGGTCACAGGTCGAGTCGGTGACGACCGCGACCCGTTCCATCGGCTCAGGCCCGCACGACGAAGTTGACCAGCTTGTCCGGCACGAAGACGACCTTGACGACCTCACCGTCCAGGTAGCCGCTGATGCGCGGCTCCGCCCTCGCCGCGGTCTCCACCGCCTCGGCATCCGCACCCGCCGGCACCGAGAGCCGGCCCCGGACCTTGCCGTTGACCTGGACCACGACCTCGACCTCGTCCTCGACGAGCAGTGCCGGGTCGGCGACGGGCCAGCGCTGGTCGTGGACCGAGTCCTCGTGTCCGAACCGGGTCCACAGCTCCTCGGTGATGAAGGGACACACCGGCGCGAGCATGGTGAGCAGCGTCTCGAGGGCCTCGCGCACCACCGGCCCGCCGGCGCCGTCGCGGGTGGCGTCCAGCACGGCGTTGGTCAGCGTCATCAGCTGGGCGATCGCGGTGTTGTACTTGCGGGCGTCGAACTCAGCCGAGGCCCGGTCGATGGCCACCGCGGTGGCGCGACGCAGGCTGGCGGCGGCCGCGTCCGACAGGGGCGACGCACCCGCGGCGTCCCGGGCGATCTGCTCCAGCGTCAGCCGCCAGACCCGCGACAGCCACTTGTGCATCCCCGTGGGCGAGACGTCCGCCCAGTCGATGTCGTCCTCGGGTGCCGAGGCGAACAGCATCGTGCCCCGCAGGGTGTCGGCGCCGTAGGTGTCGGTCACCTCCCCGGGCACCACCAGGTTGCCCTTGGACTTCGACATCGCCGCGCCCTCCATGATGACCTGCCCCTGGTTCAGCAGGGCCTGGAAGGGCTCGTCGGCGTCGACGTAGCCGCGGTCGCGCATCGCCTTGACGACGAAGCGGCTGTACAGCAGGTGCAGGACGGCGTGCTCCACGCCGCCGGTGTACTGGTCCACCGGCAGCCACCGGCTGGCCGCGTCGACCGGCCACGCCTCGGTGTCGGAGGTGGGTGAGAGGTAGCGCAGGAAGTACCAGGACGAGTCGACGAAGGTGTCCAGGGTGTCGACGTCACGGGTGGCGGCCTCGTCGCCGCAGCGGGGGCAGACCACGTCGTCCCGCCAGGTCGGGTGCTGGTCCAGCGGGGACCCCTGGACCTGGAAATCGAGGTCCTCCGGCAGGGTGACCGGCAGATCCTCCTCAGGGACCGGGACCTCACCACAGGTCCCGCAGTGGATGATGGGGATCGGTGGCCCCCAGGACCGCTGCCGCGAGATGAGCCAGTCACGCAGCCGGAAGTTGACGCGGGCGTGGCCCCAGCCCTTCGCCTCGACGTCGGCGATGATGCGTTCCTTGGCCTCGTCCCAGGTCAGCCCGTCGTAGGCACCGGAGTTGACCATCACCCCGGGGCCGGTGTAGGCCGCGGTCATGGTCTCGGCGTCGAGCTCGTCCAGCAGCTCGCCGTCGGGGCCGGTCGGCCGGATGATCACCCGGATCTCCAACCCCTCCTGGCGGGCGAAGTCGAAGTCGCGCTGGTCCCCGACGGGCACCGCCATGATCGCGCCGGTGCCGTAGTCCATCAGCACGTAGTCGGCGGCGTAGGCGGGGATGTCCTCACCCGTGAAGGGGTTGCGCACGTCGAAGGGCAGGCGGTAACCGGTCTTGCCGGCCTGGCGCTCCACGTCGGAGCGACGGGTCACCTCGGCGAGGTAGGCGTCGTAGGCGGCGTCGCCGGCCATCCGACGCAGCACCACGGGGTGCTCGGGGGCGAAGACGAAGTAGGTGGCCCCGAAGATGGTGTCGGGACGGGTGGTGTAGACGTGGATCTCGTCTCGACCGTCGGCCGTGGGGAAGGTGATCTCCGCGCCCTCGGAACGGCCGATCCAGGCCCGCTGGGAGTTCTTGACCCGATCGGGCCAGTCGATGTCGTCCAGCCCGTCGAGCAGCTCGTCGGCGTACTCGGTGATGCGGAAGAACCACTGCGTCCGCGGCTCCCGGTCGACCTCGGTGCCACACCGTTCGCAGTGGCCGTCCACGACCTGCTCGTTGGCGAGCACCGTGGAGCAGGAGGGGCAGAAGTTGACCAGCGCCTCGCGGCGGTAGGCGAGCCCGGCGTCGAACAGCTCCAGGAACAGCCACTGGGTCCAGCGGTAGTACTCGGGATCGCAGGTGTGCAGCACCGTGTCCCAGTCGAAGGAGTAGCCCAACCGCACGATGGTGGAGCGCTGCTCGTCGATGTTGGCGTAGGTCCAGGCCTTGGGGTCGGCACCGCGGTTGCGGGCGGCGTTCTCGGCCGGTAGCCCGAAGGCGTCCCAGCCGATGGGGTTCAGGACCGTGCGTCCCTGCATCCTGAGGTGGCGGACCAGCGCGTCGTGGATCGTGAAGATCTCCGCATGCCCCATGTGGAGGTCACCCGAGGGGTACGGGAACATCGTGAGCGCGTAGTAGGGAGCTGCGTCCAGGGTGCTCGGGTCGAGTTCGGCCGGCCCGGGGCGCAGGGAGTAGGTGCGCTCCGTCGCCCACCTCTCGGCGATCGGGGGCTCGATGGCGAGCGGGTCGTACCGCTCGGGTTCGGCGATCGGGTCGGTGGACATCGTGCGCGCTGGCCTCCGGCAGTGGACCCGCGGAGGGTAGCGAGCACCCCGGCGGCGCCACCGGCACGGTCAGCCGACGACGAGCCACCGGGCCTCGACGGTTCGCGCCCCCTGGCAACGCGGGCTACGCTGCCCCGCCGCGCGACGCACGCGTCGTGCGCTCGGGCCGGTAGCGCAGTCCGGCAGCGCACCTCCATGGCATGGAGGGGGTCGTGGGTTCAAATCCCATCCGGTCCACCCGAGGACGCCCTGGTCATCGACCGGGGCGTCGTGGCGTCCAGGGGATCGTTGCCCGGGGGCAGCGCCGAGAGCGCTGATCGGCGTCGGACCGCCGAGATGGTCTCCCTCCGGACGGGGTGGGGGCTGCGCGGCCGCCACCCGTGGTCGATGCTGCGAGCACCGAGCTGTGACCGCTCCCCCGTCCCCCTCCCGTCTCCGGAGCCCCGTGGTGCCTGATCTCAGCACGCAGCTGCTGGCGGTGTGGACCGCGCTGTGGCCCGCGCTGGCCATCGCCGGGCTGCGGGCCACCGACGTGTCGTTGAACGTGTTCCGGGTCGTGTTCGTGGTCCAGGGCCGTCGCCTGCTGGCCGCCACGGCGGCCGGGCTGGAGGCCGGCACCTGGTTGGCTGCCGCCGGGATCGTCCTGGCGGACCTGACCTGGCTGCGGGCCGCGGGGTTCGTCGCCGGCGTCGCGCTCGGCACCGCCATCGGGGTGGAACTGACCGCCCGACTGCGCCTGGGCATGAAGACCGTCCGCATCTACGTCCACGTCGAGGAGGACGATCGCCACCACCTCGACGGCCACGACGTCGCCCGGGTCCTGCACCACGCCGGCTACCGGGCCACGGTGTTCCGGGGCACCGGCTACCGCGGACCGGTCGACATGGTCCTCTCGACGGTCCCCTACCGGGAGACCGAGCAGGTCCTGGCACTGGCACGCTCGGTCGCCCCCGCCTCCTTCGCCGCCATCGACAACAGCCCCCACCCGGCCACGCCCGGGACCTCGACCGCCGGCCGCGTCTGATCCGGTCCAGGTGCGCGGTGGCGGCGAACCTGCCCGGAGGTGCACCGTGGCGGACGTGATCGTGGTCGGCGCTGGTGTCGCCGGCGCCCTCGCGGCCCAGGAGCTGCTCCGGGCCGGGCACCACCTCGTCGTGCTCGACAAGGGCCTGGCGGTCGGGGGACGGCTCGCCTCCCGCCGGGTCGGACCGGCGACCTTCGACGTCGGGGCCCAGTTCCTGACCGCCAAGACCCCCCGCTTCGCAGCACACCTCGGGACCTGGGCAGCGCAGGGGGTGGTCCGGACCTGGTTCCACGGCAGCCCCGACCAGCACGAGCCCGCGGGACCCGACGGCCATCCCCGGTTCCGGGGCACCCCGACGATGCGCCGGATCGCCGAGCACCTGACCCGCCACCTGGACGTCCGGCTCGGCACGGTGGTGCGCGCGATCACCCCCACCCGCCAGGGGTGGGAGGTGCAGGTCACCTCCCGCGCTCCCGCGCGATCGTCGGCACCGGTGTCGTCAGCCGCTGGCGACACCCACCGCACCTTCAGCGCCGACGCCGTCCTGCTCACCTGCCCGCTGCCCCAGACCCGGGACCTGCTGACCGCGGGTGCCGCCCGGCTGCCCGCCGCCGCCGCTGACCGGCTGGCCGCCGCCACCTACGACCCGTGCCTGACCCTCCTGGCGGTCCCGACCGGTCCCACCACCCTGCCCTCGCGCGGGGCCCTGCGGCTGGCCGACGGTGAGGTGGCCTGGCTCACCGACCACCTGGTCAGCGGGGCCTCGACCGCTCCGGCCGTCACGATCCATGGGAGCGCGGGCTACAGCCGGGACCGGTTCGACGCCGCACCCGAGGTGCTGGTCAGGGAGCTCACCGCCGCCGCGCGCGGACCGTTGGGCACCGATGTCGAGGTGGTCCACCTCCACCGCTGGCGGTACGCCACGCCCACCGCCGAACTGGGCCCGGAGCCGATGGTCCACCGGGTCGCCGGCCTGCCGCTGGCCATCGCCGGTGACGCCTTCGACGGCGGCCGCGTCGAGGGCGCCGCGTTGTCGGGGCTGCGCACGGGCGCGGCGCTGGCCGATGAGCTGCGGGCGGGTCCGACCCGCTGACCGCAGCCGAGCCCGGGTCGCGGCTCAGCGCATCTGGGGCACCGCATCGGAGGTCGTGCCGGTGACGAAGCCACCCGTCCGCAGCTCCACCGGCAGGTGGGCCAGATCGTTGTAGCTCGCCAGGATCGGCCGGACGGCCCCCGGGTCGGCGCCGTCGGCGGCCCCGTCCGCGGCGCCGTTGCCACCGGTGGTGCCCTCGTCGGGCACGACCGACCCGTCCTCGTCGACCAGCAGGAGCAGCTCGGCCACGGAGGCGTTGCCGACGGGCCCCAGGGACCGCGACCTGAGCCCGAGCAGACGGTGCAGGCCGTGCCAGATGCTGCCGCCGTGGGTGACGACCACGGTGATCCCACCCCGCGGCGTGGTGAGCAGCAGCGATGCGAGCGCCGGAGCGACCCGGTCGGCGAGCTCGGTCGCCGTCTCGGCCCCGATCTCGGTCATGACGTCGGCGCCCGTGGTCCAGCGTCGGTACCGCTCGGGCTCCGCGGCTGCCAGGTCGGCGTGGGAGCGCCCCTCCCAGCGACCGAAGGCACGCTCCCGCAGCCGGCGGTCCTGCTGCACCTCGACCCCGACCCGGGCGGACACGGGCTCGGCCGTCTCGGCAGCACGCTGCAGGTCGGAGCTGACGATCCGCACCGCCGCCGGCTCGGCCTCCCGCAGGCGCTGCAGCCCGGGGGCGTAGGCCGCCGCGAAGGCGCGGGCCTGCTCGTGACCGCGGGGTGACAGACCTGCGCAGGACTGGCCCTGGATGCGCCCTTCGGCGTTCCAGAGCGACTCGCCGTGCCGCACCAGCAGCAGGTGCCTCATGCGGTCGCCGAGCCACCACGCGGCGCGGCCGACGTCGTGGCGCTACCTGCCGGCACGGCGTGTCCGGCCGCGGCGGCGACGGCGACGCCGACGTCCGAGGGCAGCACCTCACCGGTGTGGACGTCGCGCCGGGGGACATCGGCCCACAGCCGCTCCAGGGCGTACAGCCCCCGCTGCTCGGTGAGGAACAGGTGGCAGACCAGGTCCCCGTAGTCGAGCAGCACCCACCCGGCCGACGGCGTCCCCTCGCGACGGAGCGGCCGGCGTCCCTGCTCGCGCAGCCGCTCCTCGATCCGTTCGGCGATGGCCTTGAGCTGCCGGTCGCTGCCGGCACTCGCGAGCAGGAACAGATCGACGATCACGAGCAGGTCGCTGACGTCGAGCAGGGCGAGATCCGTCGCCTTGACGTCGTCGGCCGCATCGGCGGCGGCGACGGCGAGCTGGACGGCCTCTTCGGTGGCTGGCACGGGACGGGCTCGAGGTTCGGGGACGGCTGGCCGGGTCCGCGGCCCGGACGTGACCGGGCGGCGGGAACGGGGCACAGGGTACGTCGAGGTTCGCACCCGCGGGCGCTCCCGTGGTCGGGGTGCTCAGCCCCCGTCGGGCGGGAAGTCCGCGCCGACCACGATCGTGATGTCGACCACCGAGCCCGGCGTCGCCGCCAGCTCCAGCTCCCCGACCCCGAGGCGCGCCTGGACGTCCCGGCCGACCGCCAGCTGGGCCTCGGAGCTGTCGTGCAGCACGATGCGGGTGGTCTCGTAGGTGAAGCGGTCGGCGTTGCCGCTCAGGACGACCCGGTACCCGCCATCGGCCAGCCGCTCGGCCACCTGCTGCCCGATCCGCGGAACGCCGTTGCCGTTGAGGATCTGGACGTCGCGCCCGCCCGTGACCTGGCCACCGGACCGCGCGGCGGCGAACCGGTCGGCGACCAGCTCACTGGTCCGACCGGGATCCGGCCGGTACCCCGCATCGGGACCGCTGCCCAGCGGCGCCACGGGCAGGGTCCAGGTCGTGACGCGGTCGGCCTCCCGCGCCCGGGCCAGCTCCAGCAGCACCACCCGGACCAGCTCGGGGTCCTCGGTCTCGATCACGGCACCACCATCAGCGAGCTCCATGCCGAGCCAGCGGTCCACCAGCGTCGGGTCCTCGGCCACCGCGTCCAGCACGGCACCCAGGACCTGCTGGACCCGCGGCAGGGCATCCAGCTCGGACTCCCCCTGGGCGACCAGGGTCAGGTACTCCGCCCCGCGGGCGCCGTCGAGGACCTGCACCCCGGGCTCGAAGCGCACCCGCCCACCGCGATCGACGAGCTGGGTCCGGACGGTGACCTCGATGCCACCCATGCTGTCCAGCAGGGCCGTCCACCCGGCTGTGGTGATGCTCGCGGCCGCGTCGATGCGGATGCCGAGCAGGTTGGCGACGGTGACGGAGGTCAGCGGCGTGCCGCCGAGCGTGTGCGCGTCGCCCAGCGGGAAGGTGCCGTGGCCGGGGACGTCGACGATCGTGCCGGTCGGGAGCAGCAGCGCAGTGCCCTCCCCGTCGGTCCGGTCCTGGGCGAGCACCGCGAGCCGCACCGCCGCCGAGTCGTCGTCCGCAGCCGGCACGGCGACCAGGTGCAGGGTCGGTTGCGCCTGGTCGATCTCGCCGATCGGATCGGGGACCGCCTCGTCGCCGCCGACCAGGTCCAGCGCCCGGAACAGCAGACCCGACGCCCCGACCACCACCACGACGGCCAGCAGCGCGAGGGCGACCCCACCCAGCACGCGCCGCGACAGCGCCTGCCGCCGACGGCGCACCCCCACGCCCGCGCCACCACCGCTAGCCCTGCGACGCCGCGGCGCCGGGGCC
>SLQK01000077.1 GCA_007131525.1 Nitriliruptoraceae bacterium
CCGTCACGGGTCTTCCACGCGACGCCGGTCACCCGGGACTCGGCCGGATCGCGCCACAGCGGACGGGTGACGGCGTACCCCTGCGCCAGCGTGGCACCGCGGTGGACCGCCGTGCGGGCGATCGTCTCGTCGAACACCATCCGGGTCGAGCAGCCGCCCCAGTCCGGCCAGTCGTCGAGCTCGGGCCAGGGCAGCTCCATGGTCGTGTGCCCACCGTTGATCCTGAGGCCCCGGTTGCGCTTGAAGCCGGGCGCACGACCGTGGGCCTCGTCCTCCAGACCGAGGTCGAGCAGTTCGCGGATCACGCGGGGCGTCAGCCCGTCCCCACAGACCTTGTCCCGGGGGAAGGCGTCCTTCTCCAGCACGATCACATCGCGCCCGCGGGCGGCGAGGTGGGCCGCCGCGGCCGACCCGCCGGGGCCGGCACCGACGACGACCACGTCGGCACGTTCGGTGGGGCCGAGCTCGACGGTGTCGGCGATCGCCATCGGGACTCCTGCGGTGCGGTGCGTGAGCCGGACGGTCGGGGACGGTCGACGGACCTGGGCAGCTCCGTGCCGTCAGCCGAGCTTCGGCACGGGCCCCGGTCGCGGTTGGCCCGGTGGCACTGCGCACGACCGCGGGCGGTGGCTCGTGAAGCGGTTCACGAGTGTAGCGACGGCCCCTCCACTCGCAGGCTGCCCCGCAGGCCGGCAACGACGACGCTGCGCTCGCCCGTCGCAGCGGGTCACTCAGGCGCGGAACCCGCGGTGCACGGCCACGATGCCCAGGGCGAGATCCTTGACCATCACCTCGCGGTACCCGGCCGTGGTCAGCCACTCGGCGATGCTGGCGCGGTCGGGCCAGGCGAGGATCGAGTCGGCGAGGTAGCGGTAGGCCGGCGCCGAGGAGGACACGACGCGGGCGAGCTGCGGCAGCGCGCCGACCAGGTAGCGGCGGTAGATCGTCCGGAACACCGGCGAGGTCGGGTTCGCGAACTCGCAGACCACGACCCGGCCCCCGGGTCGGGTGACCCGTGCGAACTCGCGCAGGGCGAGCTGCGGGTCGGGGACGTTGCGCAGCCCGAAGGAGATCGTGACGGCGTCGAAGCTCTCGTCGGGGAAGGGCAGGGCCTGCGCATCGCCGTTCACCCAGCTGATGCGGTCGTGGCCACGCCGGAGCCCCTCCGCGAGCATGTGGTAGGACAGGTCCAGCGCGACCACCTCGGTGGCGCCCTGGCGCACGAGCTCCACGGCGACGTTGCCGGGGCCGGCCGCGACATCGAGCACGCGGGCGTCGGCTGGTCGGGCCGCCCCCGCGGTGACCCGGCGCCAGTGCGCGTCCTGCCCGAAGGACAGGGCGGCGTTCGCGAGGTCGTAGCGCGGAGCGACGCGGTCGAACATCGCCTGCACCAGGGCGGCGTCCTTGCCGTCGCGGCCGGCGGCGGGGAGCTGGCCGTCCCCCGTGGGTCCCGCCGGCGGGGAGGTCACGGCCTGGTGGCGCAGCACGGCGGTCTCCCGGTCGGGGCTCAACATCGGCGCACGACCTGCCGATGGTGTCAGGGATGGAGGTGGCGAGGCTACCGCCGCGAACCTGAGGAGCAGGAGCGCACCGTGTCCAAGGTCCACTGCCTCGAATGTGGCCGCCAGGTCATCGTCGACCCGCGCGGCCAGTGCCCCGACGGGCACACCGTCGGCACCGCCGGCAACCGGATCGAGATGGCGATGGGCCACGAGTCCGCGCATCCCGAGGAGCCGGACCCCTGGGTCTACCGGATCGAACCGACCGAGGTCGACGATGAGGCCGAACCGAGCGGGCCCGGGCCGAGCCTCCGCGTCGCCGACGCCGTCGCCGATGGGCGGACCAACGGGTCCGGACCAGCGCGTGAGGCGCGACCGGTCCGGGCCCCCGGCCTCCCCCAGGGGGACGAGGACGACGAGCCCGCCGACGCCGAGTCGCTGCTGCGCGAGCTGCACTCGCTGGCCGCGCTCGACACCGCGCTGACCCAGCGCAACGCTGACCGTGCGGCGGACGGGCACGCTGGCGAGGGCCCACCGGCGACGCCGCCGCCACCGCCACCCCAGGCTGCCGCGCCCACCCCGCGTCCCCCGCGTGGCGACCCGGAGGAGATCGCCGACGCCTTCGCCGAGCTGAGCGCGCTGGATCTGCCGGCGAGCTCCTCCAACGGCCACCGGGCCGCGAGCACCGCCCCGACCGCACGCGAGACGGCGGGGCAGACCCCGCCGACCCCCCCGAGCGAGGTGGCCGGAGCTGGCGGTCGCACCGCTGCCGATGAGCTGAGCTCGTTGTTCGGCGACGGAGCGCTGTTCGGGCAGGACGACCAGCTCGCCGCGTCCGAGGCCGCTGCTCCGGCAGCACCCTCGACGCCATCCCCGTCGTCGGGACCCGCAGACAGGAGCGTCCCACCTGACGCGAGCGCGGCGCCGAACGCGGGCGATGACGCCCAGGGGCTGGAGCTCGAGGCGATGTTCCAGACGGCCGAAGCACCGCCGGCGGCCCCTGAGCCCGCACGGGCCAGGCGGCGGTCCCGCGCCGGTGAGGGATCATCGTCTGAGGCCGATGCTCGATCCGACGTCCCGCCGGCGGTGGAACTGCGGCCGCGCCGGTCGGCGACGCCGCCCGCGCAGGGCGAGGGCGAGAGCGAGACCGACGCCCAACCGGTCCACGCCGTGGCGGGCTCAGCCCAGGTCCTGGACCTCAGCAGCTTCACCGCCAAGGGCGGGCCGGGCGCCGGCCGGAGCACGGGGCGGCGCCGCCGGTTCGGTCGCTGACCGCCCTGCGGGGCAGCGCGCTCCCGGGGGGGCGCGCCTGCTCTAGCCTGCGACGGTGCGGGTAGCGCGCCGCCGCCGCCCGGCGGCGTCCCTGACCTCGCGCTGCCCCGAAGACCTCGACGCAGGCCACGCCCCCCCCC